>CAJXXD010000165.1 GCA_913062835.1 uncultured Gammaproteobacteria bacterium | reverse complement strand
CGAGCTGCAGTTCGACGCGGTAGTCGAGTGAGGACGGGGTCGCGGCCTCGAAGATCACGCTCGTTGCCTTGAGCTCATCGCGTTCGAGCAGTGTGGGCAACGCCTCGGCGAGCGCCTCTTGCATCCGCTGCGGGATTTCGCTGGTCGCGATCGACTGGTGGCGGTAGTCGATGCGGAAGCGCTCGATGATGCGGAAGCGCCCGGAGAGCCGCCGCGGGTGCTGCTGCAGGAAGCGCGGGGTGGGATAGACGATCTCGGAGCCGCCGAGGTCGGCGAGGCGCACCGCACTTGGGCTTTGATGAATGACCTGGCCGAGCAGCCCATCGTTGAGCTCGACCCAGTCGCCATTGCGGGTCGGGAACCAGGCCTCATCAGCGCCGGCCGGGCGCGAGTGATAGCCCACCAGATCGCGCACCGGCAGCTGTTGCACGCCGCCGTCGAGCGCGGGATTGACCAGCTGCGCCCGAAACGCCAGCGAGTCGACCCGATAGGGCACCTCGCCGAACCCCAAGGGCAGTGAAGGATCAATCTGATCACGTACTTGAGCTATAATTTCTCGTAAAGGCACTGCGTTACCGGAACCCAAGTTGTAGAGACCGCGGGCGTGGCTATCAATAGCTGCGATTACGCTGGAAGCAACATCACGGACATGTAAATAATCCCAAACTTGCTCGGCTGCGGTAAGTGCCGGACGCTTACCCTGGAGAAGTTGAAGGGTGATGTAAGGAATAAGCCAGCTCGGATCATCGGTTGGCCCATAAGTTGAGAATAGCCTGAGCCACCCGAAATCATATCCTTCAGCGGTGGATAGACGATCAAGTGTCAGGCTAGTACAGAGTTTAGTAGCGCCATAGACGGTCGTGGGGCGCGTAGGCGTAGATTCATGTATTCGACCGGAGCAAGGTCCGTATTCGGCTTGCGAGCCCAGACCCACCATGTATGTAGCCCCAACGCGCTGTGCCAACTGATAAAGGGAGAAAGTCGCCTGTACGTTGCCCAATTGTCTCGGGTGGTTGCGATCCGCACCCTTTACACCCTCCCAAGCCATATGGGCGATAGCTTCTGGTGCAAAATCTTGCACTGCCTCAGCCACCAAATCCAGCCGCCCTAGCTCACCCCAAATCACTCGCATACGCGGCAGCAAATCGGCGATACGCCAAGGGTTACTATTTCGTCTCAACAAAACCGCAACCTCACGGCCTTGATTTATTAGCTGTCGCGCCACTGATGACCCCACAAATCCCGAGGCCCCTGTAATAAACACCCGAGTAGTTTTATTGCTGCTAATTTCTCTAGCGTTCATTAAATGTCATTCATCTGATTATTTATGCACATCAAACTTTAGCCACTATTACTTATGATGGTTTTGCAAATAATCTTCAGTTTGCTGTTGGCAGAGCGATCGCATATCTGCATCAGAAAGCCATGCTTTATGCCAATCCACAATTTTTTCGAGTGCTTGATCGAGATTCCAAATTGGCTTCCATCCCAGCTGGCTTTTTGCCTTGGAAATATCAAGCTTCAGATAATTGGCTTCATGCGGATACTCGCCCCTGTCTTGAGCCCAAGCGGCATCATCACCCCACTTGCGGGTCAGCTGTTCGACAATCCATTGCACCGGCTTGGCGTCCTCATCATTGGGCCCAAAGTTCCAACCGCTGGAATACTTTTCACCCTCTTCATACAAGGCTTGCGCAAGCATGAGATAGCCAGAGAGCGGCTCCAGTACATGCTGCCAGGGGCGAATCGCGTTGGGGCTACGAGTCACAACGGGCGTATTGGCCTCAAAAGCACGGAGAACATCAGGGATCAAGCGATCTTCGGACCAGTCGCCGCCGCCGATTACATTTCCTGCACGCACACTTGCAAGCGCAATGCCGGCTTGCTCAAAGAACGAACGGCGATAGGCGCTAGTGACCAACTCCGAACAGCCCTTGCTGCTGCTATACGGATCCTGTCCGCCCAAAGGTTCGTTTTCACGATAGCCCCAAATCCACTCACGGTTCTCATAGCACTTATCTGTAGTAACGTTGATCATTGCCTTCAAAGAGCTTGCATGCCGAGCAGCCTCGAGGACATGGACTGTACCCATGACATTGGTGGCATAGGTTTCGATGGGTTCTTGGTAGGAACAGCGGACCAATGGCTGCGCCGCCATATGGATGACAATTTCTGGATGAAACTCATCTATTTGCGACTTCACAGCAGCGAAGTCGCAAATGTCGACAATCTGATGTTCCATGCCTTCTGCGACACGAGCGACGTCAAACAAAGCCGGGGTGGTCGATGGTGCTAAAGCAATTCCACGCAAAGTCGCTCCCATCGATTGCAACCACAAACTCAGCCAACTACCTTTAAAACCTGTATGTCCGGTCAGAAGAACACGTTTGCCGTGCCAGAAGTCAGGATCGGTTTTTTTCACCGCCAAGGTCAATCCCATTTCTTCCAAGGTGCTTTGCCACTATCCCAATAGGCTTGCAATAAATGCTTTTCTCGCAGGGTGTCCATCGGCTGCCAAAAACCTCGATGTTCATATGCCATTAACTGATTCTGTGAGGCGAGTGTATTCATAGGGCCAGATTCCCAGGGCATCGCGTCACTTTCTATAAGACCCAGGCACTGTGGAGAAAGGACAAAATAGCCACCATTGATCAGCCCGCCGTCACCGCGGGGCTTTTCACTAAAACCAGTGACCTGATCGCCAGCTCTCTCAAGAGCCCCATACCTCCCGGCTGGCGTAACAGCGGTTACTGTGGCTAATTTTCCATGACTTTGGTGAAAATTGATCAATGCGGTGACATCGACATCACCGACGCCATCACCGTAAGTGAAACAGAACGCGTCTTCGTCTTTGACATAGTCCGCGACGCGTTTCAGACGACCACCGGTTTGCGTATCTTCACCCGTGTCAACCAAGGTCACTCTCCAAGGCTCCGCATTACGCTGATGCACTTCCATGTTGTTTGTAGCCATATCGAATGTCACATCTGACATGTGCAAGAAGTAATTCGCGAAGTACTCTTTAATGACGTAGCCTTTGTAGCCACAGCAAATCACAAAATCATTCACGCCATGCGCTGAATAAGTTTTCATGATGTGCCAGAGAATGGGCTTGCCGCCAATTTCAACCATCGGCTTTGGTTTTAGATCTGTTTCTTCAGAAAGGCGTGTACCGAGACCACCGGCGAGGATGACTGCTTTCATTGGACTATGCTTGCTCCATGACTGATCACTACCCTACCTTCAGGCATCTCTGCTATCCACCGGCTTCTGATTGGCTTCCCACCCGCTCCCGCAACTCCGCAATCTCCACCTGCAGCGCCTGATACTCCGCCTCTTTGCGGCGCAGGAAGGCGAGGGTCATACGGGTTTTCTCTTCGACACCCTGTGGTGTGAGGAGATAGGCATATTTCAGTTTTTGCGGGTTTTGCTGAAAGTTCTGCAACTTGACCAGGCCTTTGTCGATCAGCGCGCGCAGGCAGTAGTTGGTTTTGCCCAGGCTCACCCCCAGCTCGCGCGATAA
>CAJXXD010000164.1 GCA_913062835.1 uncultured Gammaproteobacteria bacterium | reverse complement strand
TCAGTGTGAAAGCGTGGCAAACCGGTGGCTCGCGCACCTTTGTGCGTGAAGGCACCGAGGTGCGTTTCGAAGACCTCTTAAAAGGGGTGATTATCCAGTCCGGCAATGACGCCAGTGTCGCGTTAGCGGAATACTTGGCCGGGTCTGAAGAGGTGTTTGCCGACCTGATGAATCAAACCGCAGTGTCCATTGGGATGACGGGTTCGCAATTTAAAAACTCAACCGGACTGCCTGCCGAAGGACATTACACCACTGCCCGTGACATGGCGATTTTGGCGGCTCGGACTATTTCAGATTATCCGGAAACCTATTCGATTTACGCGGAAAAAAGTTTCACCTACAACAACATCCGGCAAGCCAACCGTAACACCTTATTGTTTCGTGACCCCACGGTCGACGGCCTCAAAACCGGTCATACCCAAGAGGCCGGATACTGTTTGGTGGCCAGCGCCAATCGCGACGGTTTCCGTTTGATTTCTGTGGTGATGGGCACCGACAGTGAGAAGGCTCGGGAGCAAGAAACCACGAAGTTGATGCAGTATGGGTATCGCTACTTCAGTGGTAAAACCTTGTTTGAAGCCGGAGCGGAATTACCACAGAGCACCCGCAAGGTATGGTTTGGACAGAGCGATTCAGTGGAGTTGATGACGACTGAGCCGCTGTATGTGACCTTGCCATTGGGTCGAGAGAGCTCGATTCAGGCTACTCTGGATGCACCGGACACGCTTGATGCACCTTTGAACCAGGGCGATGTGGTGGGCACTGTGCGCATCATGCTCGGGGATCGTGTGTTGGCTGAATCTCCGGTGGCAGTTGCCTCAGACATTCCGCAAGGCGGTCTATTTAAGCGTCTTATTGATTTTGTGATGAAGCTCTTGGCATGAGCCTTTGTGCGCTAAACGGGGAGATTATGCCACTCGAAGAGGCGCGCATTTCTCCGATGGATCGAGGCTTTTTATTTGGCGACGGAGTCTATGAGGTATTGGCCTGTGTCGGTGGCCGGATTCGAGCAGCTTCCTTGCATCGCGCTCGACTTCAGCAGTCGTTGGCTGCTATTGCGTTGGATGTGTCGGTCGATGCGGTATTCAACGACTTGCAGAGGGTGCTTGAGGCCTCCGGCATTCAGGATGCCAAACTGTATGTCCAGGTAACCCGTGGGCCAGTTTCCGTCCGCGAGCACAGCTTCCCATCGGTAGTCGAGCCCACCGTGTTTTTGAGCGTGTCGCCGTTTACGGTACGCCAGCTAGAGCCGGTCAGTGCCTTAGTCCGAGAAGACATTCGTTGGCGACGCAATGCCATTAAGTCGACTTCTCTGTTGGCCAACGTCTTATTGCAACAAGAAGCCAAAGCACTCGGTGCCGGTGAGGCAATCTTGCACCGAGATCAGTGGGTGACCGAGGCCTCAACTTCAAATGTATTTATGCTTAAAGATCGGGCGCTGGTGACCCCTCCCTTGTCGAATGACATTCTGCCCGGTATCACCCGCCACTTAGTTTTGGAGTTGGCTCATGACCTCGGTTTGGGTGTTAACGAGACCCCCGTATCCGTTGACGAACTGGCCTCAGCAGAGACCCTGTTTGTCTCCAGTTCGACTCGCGGTCTGATGCCCATCGATCGGTTAGAACCAGGCGGTCAGGTCGGTCAGGGTGGAGTACACTCTGAGTTTGAGGCGCTGGCTTCTCGATACGATGAACTACTTCACGAGCACCCCTGATCATGTCAGAACCAACCCCGCCCAAAATTGAATTTCCGTGCGAAGGCTATCCCGTGTCGGTGGTGGCCAATACCACCGAAGGGTTTGTCGCTGTGCTGGAGGACATCATCCGTCGCCATTGCCCGGATTATGACCCCGAGACACTCAGAGTGACGTCGAGTCGAAATGGGAGTTACCAAAGCTTTCGGTTTTGCATCTGTGCACAAAGCGAGGCTCAACTGAGCTCATTACATGAAGAGTTAAAGGCCACAGGCGCCGTGCACATGGTGCTTTGATGGAAGCCGTGGTCATCTCACATCTCGGTCGTCGAGAATACTGTGAGTGCCATCAAGCCATGCAATCGGCCGTGGTCAGGCTGCGGGGCGCTGACCACGCGGAATTGTGGATCGTTGAGCATCCTCCGGTTTTTACCCAAGGGCAGGCAGGCCGTCCTGAGCATATTCTTACACCCGGGGATATTCCGGTGGTGCAGTCAGACCGAGGTGGGCAGGTAACTTATCATGGACCCGGCCAGACAGTTATTTACACCCTGATTCCCTTGAAAGCGTTTGGTCTCAATGTCAGGGCCCTGGTGACCTTGCTCGAAGAAGCCGTGATTGCGGTTCTCGGTGAGCGGGGTGTGGTGGCCGAGTCGCGTGCCGATGCACCGGGCGTGTATGTGCGTGGGGCGAAAATTGCGAGCCTCGGTCTTCGGATTCGTCACGGAGTCTCCTATCACGGAGTGGCCTTAAATGTGGCCATGGACTTAGCACCCTTCGGGCGAATCAACCCATGCGGTTATGCGGGGATGGCTGTAACACAGGTGTCTGATGAGATGGGTGTCGCTCAAGACCCCGACGCGCTTGGTGATGCGTTGGCGCGTCAGATTGCGAAAGCCTTAACGGCTCAGTGGGTGCCCAGCCAAGCCCAGTAGAACGTCTTTGATCATCAGCCAGGCCGGCTCTTTGCTTGCCCCTTTGATGGTGCGATCGATGTCATGACACAGACTCAATAAGCGGCGCAGTTGCATCAATGACAGTCGATTGATCGTGGTTCTGACCAACCCTTCTCGCGAGCGCCAGACTCTGAGTGCTCCCATGGCCTGATTGGCCGATTCGCCTTGGTCCATCCGATATCGCATTTTTGCCAATAGATCAATTTCGCGATGAATCGCCCACAGTGCGCTCATCGGCTCTACCCCTTCGGCTGCCAGCAAATCAGACATGCGAGTTAAATCACCCACATCGCCTGACAAAGCTCTGTCGACCAAGTCATAGACGCTGTACCGGGCGCTCTGACTCAACACTTCCATCACTTGATCCAAGCCTATGACGTCTCCGGCCAATAAATCGGGCTGGACCAGTTTGAGCCGCTCGATTGCTTGCGAGGCTGCCAACAAGTGTCCTTCTGTGTGCTGAATGAGGGCGGCTTTGGCGTCGGGGTCGAGTCGCAGTGTTTGAAAGGCCAACTCGCCGTCGAGCCAACGGGGAAACTGAGCGGTGTTCAGAGATTGTGCTGCAATCCATGCCTGTTTGGATTCCAGTGTTTTTGCCCATGGTTGATTGGCTTCCGCTTTGCCAAGGTTCGGGCCAATGATCAAGAGCCGTTTATCGGGTGTTGGCTGGTTCAACCAATGTGAAATGGCGTCTCTTAACCCACCGTCCAAGGTAGCTCGCGCCGGCGATGCCGAGCGCCCGCAGCGGCATCCCCGATTCCCCGAGATCCGGCGCCACCTCGCATACCCGCAGGCCATAGCGTTCGGAGAGTTCGGCCTCCATCTCGAGACACTCGACGATATCGCCATCGATGCGCAGCTTGACCGCCCCGTCAGCCACCGCCCGGGCAATCAGCCGATGC
>CAJXXD010000163.1 GCA_913062835.1 uncultured Gammaproteobacteria bacterium | reverse complement strand
CAATGCACTCCGCGAAGGGCTTGGCTGGCTCACTCCAGAACCGTCACGAATCGACGTATTCCGAATCAATCGGGCAGAACCGGCCACCGGTCAAGGCAGCCGACCCGATCACGCGTTTGTAACATGCCTTGAAGGCGCTTGGGTGGCTTGGCCCACCAAGCTGGCCCTAGCACCTGCACTGGCAGACGAGATTGTCCCGCATTTGTCTGATGACTCGAACACCGCTCATTTGGCATGGCCTAAAGCTCAAGTTGGAGGCTACCCATGGGCGTCGGCTTAAGAGCGCTAGGCACCAGCGGCTTGCAGTTAAGCCGAATCGGTCTGGGCACGGTAAAGCTCGGTCGCAACACCGACGTGAAATATCCGACCGCCTTTGCTCTGCCGTCTGACGCGGAAGCCATTGCACTGCTGACACTCGCAGCCGAATTGGGCATCAATTATCTCGATACCGCACCTGCCTATGGTCACGCTGAAGCACGACTTGGCGAGTTATTACCTGAGGTCCCGGGATCCTTCCAGATCGTTACCAAGGTCGGCGAGTTCTACGACCCAACCCAAGGCAGCCATTACGACTTCTCAGACCGTGCGATCGAGTCGAGTATTGAGCAGAGCCTCGGGCGCTTACAGCGCGATCAATTGGATGTGGTGTTACTGCATTCAGATGGAAATGATTGTCACCACCTCAATCAAGGGGCACTCAAGCGCCTCAACGCCCTAAAAAACCAGGGTCTGATTTCCGCAGTGGGACTCTCAGGGAAAACACTGGAGGGTGGACGACAAGCCCTGGCCGAAGGGGCCGATGTACTCATGGTGACTCTGAACCCTGACCACTCCGAAGAATGGCCCTTGGTAGAAGAGGCCATGGCTGCCGGCGCGGGTATTTTGGTCAAAAAAGCACTTGGCAGCGGGCACCTCACCCACTCCATCGACGCGATCTTCGCGAACTTATTTGCGCATCCGGGTGTGACCTCCGCGGTCATCGGCACCCTGAATCCTGATCATTTGAGGCATAATTGCCACGCCTTGCCGACAGAGAACTAACATGAGCCTACAGATTATCGAGTCCACCATCGCCGCCAGTATCGCAACCAAGCAGCAGCTCTTGGCTGATACGCCTCGCTTAGACACCCTAGCCACCGTTGCCTCCCATGTGAGCAAATCGCTCAAGTCTGGCGGCAAAGTCATGCTCTGCGGGAACGGGGGCTCAGCAGCGGATAGCCAACACATCGCCGCCGAACTGATTGGACGGTTTGAAAAAGAACGGGCGTCAATGGCAGCGTTGGCACTGACCACAGACACCTCGGCGTTGACGGCGATCGGAAATGACTACGGCTATGACCAGGTGTTTTCGCGGCAAGTCGAGGGTATCGGCCAGCCGGGTGATGTATTGATCGGCATTTCAACCAGCGGCAATTCGGCCAACGTGGTTAAAGCGATGGAGGCGGCTGCTCACAAAAACATCACCACAGTAGCTTTGGTGGGCGATAAGCCGGGCGGCGCGATGCAAGCCATGGCCGACTTTGTGCTCGCCGCACCCGCAACCAACACAGCACGCATCCAGGAATGTCACATCCTCATGATGCATATTTTGTGTCAATTGGTTGAGCTTGAGTCCGACTGACGGATCTTGGCGATCAGGTGGGTGGTCGAGAGATTGGCCACCTCGCCCAATACTCGCACTTCGCCGCCATAGGCCAATACTGTTTCAAACCCCACCACCTCTTCGATGGATTTGTAATCTCCGCCTTTGGCTAAGATGTCGGGCTTTAGCGCCGAAATCAAAGACACCGGAGTGTCTTCTGAAAATCCGATCACAGCATCCACTGCACCCAAACTGGCCAACACTTGAAGGCGCCGCTCTAAACTATTCAATGGCCGCTCATCGCCTTTCAACCGCTTCACCGAAGCATCGTCGTTGACGGCCACTACCAAGCGATCACCCAAGGACGCGGCCTCTTTCAGATAGCTGACATGGCCGGCATGAAGAATGTCGAAACAACCATTGGTCATGACCACGCGCTCGCCGCGCGCCTGTGCGGCAGCAACCCAGGTCGCTAGGTCCGTGACCGACGCAAACACGCCTGAATCCATTGTGGTTTCTGACAACTCGCGCGCACTGACACTCGCTGTACCCAGCTTACTGACCACAATACCAGCAGCACGATTGGCCAAAGCCACCGACTCGGGGAGAGACAAGCCGCCGCCCAAGCCTGCGGCAAGCGTGGCCACAACGGTGTCGCCAGCCCCAGTCACATCGGCGACTTCCCGAGCTGTAGCTGCAAAATGGTGGACCGAACCATCCGCCGTCACCAAGGTCATGCCCTGTTCAGAGCGGGTGATTAGCAGTGCTTGCCAATCAAATTTCAATACCAACGCGTGTGCCTTTTCCACCAAGACCTGCTCGTGAGTCCAAGGACCGGCCACTAATTCGAATTCGGCTCGATTCGGGGTTACCACCGTCGCGCCTCTGTATTTTTCAAAATCATGCCCTTTGGGATCTACGATCACCGGGATAGATTCCGACTGCGCCTTCTTGATCCATGCAGCCGGGTCTAGGCTGCCTTTCGCATAGTCACTCAATACCAGTGCTTGATACCCAGAGAGATCGACATTATCGGCCAAGTGACGGGCATGTTCTGGCTGGAATCCGTGCTCGAAATCCAGCCGAATCATCTGGTGGGCTTGGCTTAACACACGGAGCTTGGTGATAGTCCGCTCCGCTACGGGCAACAATCGACTCTCTACGCCATGATTGGCCAACGTTTGTTGCAACACGTCACCGTCTGGGTCCTCTCCGACCAAACCGGATAACGCCACAGAAGCCCCAAGCGCCGCAAGGTTTAAGGCCACGTTGGCTGCGCCGCCCGGCCGAACCTCATCGAGGGTTACCTTCACCACCGGCACAGGCGCCTCTGGAGAAATACGCCCAGCATCGCCATGCCAGTATCGATCAAGCATCACATCACCCACAACAAAGACACGGGCGTTAGAAAAGCGATTGGTCACGGGTAGTCTCTCTGTGGATCTGAAGCTTGCTATAGTAGCGAGCTTATGCAGCGAACCCAACTTCAGAGCGATCGGTAATGTCTTTTGTGCCCGTAGGACTTTTGTTTCTTCGCGTCTTAGCCGCACTGCCGACCACGGTGTCTCTGCCGATTGGACGCTTGATTGGGCGCGTGCTCTATCGCGTTGCGCGTTCACGACGCCTGGTGTGTGAACGAAACATCAGCGTTTGTTTCCCGACACTGTCTCGCGAGGCGCAAAATGAACGGGTCCGAGCCTGCTTTATCGAAAGCGGTATTGGCTTGGTGGAAACCGCTTGGGCATGGCATCGACCAATGAACTTTGTGGACACACGCATGCAGGTTTCAGGGGTCGAGCATATACAAGACGCACTCAGCGAGGGTCGAGGCGTTCTGCTGTTGTGCCCTCATTACAGCATGCTAGATCTGGTCGCACCTCTGGTTCACCAAGCCATAGGGCGATTTACCATCACCTATCGACCCAATGACAATGCCCGTTTTAATGAAGCCGTAGTAGCTGGCCGAAGCCGATAT
>CAJXXD010000162.1 GCA_913062835.1 uncultured Gammaproteobacteria bacterium | reverse complement strand
ACCGCCGGTGATTTCTGTGTGGGTGTTGGCGTTGACGCTTCAGTGGTTGGAGCAGCAAGGTGGCGTCGCGGCGATTGAGAAGGCCAATTACGCCAAGGCCAATGCCTTATACGGCCTGATCGACCAAAGCGCCTTCTATCAGAATCCAGTGCAGGCACATTGCCGAAGCCTGATGAATGTCCCCTTTGTATTGGCGGACTCCAGGTTAGATGTCGAGTTCTTGGCGGCTGCTGATGCGGCCGGTCTAATGAATTTGAAGGGGCACCGCAGTGTCGGTGGCATGCGGGCTTCCATTTACAATGCGATTCGTGAGCAGGACGTGGCCGTGTTGATGGACTTCATGGCCGAGTTTGAGAGGACCCGCGGGTGAAGCAGAATCCAGAGTTGGCCAAGATTCGTGATGAGATCGATGGCATTGACCAAGAAATTCAGAGGCTGATCAATGCTCGGGCGGCCTGTGCCCAGCGGGTGGCTGTGGTTAAACAGGCTGAGATGGCGGAAACCGGCTCAGTGCCTGTTTATTATCGACCCGAGCGAGAAGCGCAGATATTGAGTCGTGTGATCGAACGAAATGAAGGCCCACTGCCTGGTACCGAAGTGGCGCGGATTTTTCGGGAAATCATGTCGGGGTGTTTGGCGCTCGAGCGGCCCATGGCTATTGGATATCTGGGTCCTGAGGGCACCTTCACAGAAGCCGCCGCATTGAAGCACTTTGGGCATGCCGTGGATACGCGGCCGCTCACGACCATTTCTGATGTGTTTAGAGACGTCGATGCAGGCGATTTGGACTACGGCGTGGTCCCTGTGGAGAACTCGACCGAGGGAATGGTGACACACACCCTAGAATGTTTCTTGGATTCACCGCTCGTTATTTGCGGTGAGGTCGAAATGCGGATTCATCAGGCTCTGATGGTCAAGCCAGGCGTGGCTTTGAGTGAGGTCAAAGCGATTTATTCGCATCAACAAAGCCTGGCCCAGTGCCGTCAATGGCTCGATACGCATTTGCCAGGCGTAGAGCGACATACGGTGTCGTCAAACGCCGAAGCAGCTCGCTTGGTCTCGACAGCAGACTCCTCCGAGGGTCTGGCAGCGGTTGCCGGTGAGCAAGCGGCTGAGACCTACGGGTTGAGTGTCGTAGCGGGCTCTATTGAGGATCGCCCAGATAACACCACACGCTTTTTGGTGATTGGTAAGCAGCTGACGGAGCCATCCGGTCGAGACAAGACCTCTTTGCTGGTGTCGGTTAAAAATGAGCCGGGTGCGTTGTATCGGTTGTTGGAGCCGTTTCAGCGCCACGGGATCGATATGACGCGGTTGGAATCGAGACCGTCTCATTCCGGTGTTTGGTCTTATCGTTTCTTTATTGACTTGGTGGGCCATACGGGCGACCCCGAGGTGGCCACGTTTCTCGACGAGGTGCGTGTGCAGGCGGCCGAGTTAAAAATTCTCGGCTCCTATCCCCGAGCGGTGTTATGACACGTCTGACTGTCATCGGCCTGGGTCTCATTGGCGGCTCTTGTTGTGCCGGCATCAAGGCGCAGACGGATTGGCGAGTTGAGGGTTATGCGCGTACGGAATCGACTCGTCAGCAGGCGCTAGCTCGTGGGCTGATCGATCGGGCACACGAGCATATTGGATCGGCCATAGCCGATGCCGATTTGGTTCTGATTGCGGTGCCAATGGGCCAATTTCGGTCTGTTTTCGAAGCCGTCGCCAAGGGTCGCTCAGAAGGCACAGTCGTCACCGATGCAGGCTCGACTAAAGGCAGCGTTTTGGCTGACATTGAGGCTGTATTGGATGAGGTGCCCGATTGGTTTGTTCCCGGCCACCCCATTGCCGGAAGTGAGCAGAGCGGGGTCGATGCGGCGAATCCCGACTTGTATGTCGCACACCAAGTGATTCTGACTCCGACGCCCGCGACGGCACCGAGTGCCGTGGCACAGGTCGAGCAGTTTTGGCATACGCTCGGCGCTCAGGTGTCTCGGATGGATGCCGCGCGTCACGATGAAATCCTGGCACTGACCAGTCACCTGCCTCATGTGTTGGCCTTTGGCTTGGTGCACGCGCTGTCAGATGATGATCAGCATCTGGAGATTTTTCGCTATGCAGCCGGTGGTTTCCGTGACTTTACACGGATAGCCGGCAGTGATCCGACGATGTGGCGTGACATTAGTTTGGCCAATCGCGATGCGCTGCTCGGTGGGCTCGATCGTTATCAAGCCCGACTGTCCGAGTTGCGATCAGCGATCGCCGAAGGCGATGGGGATGGGCTAATGCGCAGTTTTGAGCGGGCACGCGCGGCTCGTCGTTTATTTTCTTCACTCTCTGAACAAGGAGTCCCGCCGGTGACGGATTCTCACCCCTCGCAATTCCATATAAGTCCGGCAAAACACGGCTTGGCAGGCCGGATCCGGGTGCCGGGCGACAAATCGATCAGCCACCGGGCGATCATGCTCGGCGCGTTAGCCGACGGGACAACCACCGTCGAAGGTTTTTTGGAGGGCGAGGATGCCATTGCCACCGTGCAGGCGTTTCGGGACATGGGTGTCCGCATCGAGGGGCCAGAAGGCGGACGTGTTACGGTGCACGGCGTTGGCCGAGATGGTTTAAAAGCGCCTGCCGGTCCACTTTATATGGGTAACTCCGGCACATCCATGCGTCTGTTGTCGGGCATTTTGGCTGGGCAATCGTTTAATTCTGAACTTACCGGTGACAGCTCGCTATCGCGTCGTCCGATGCGCCGCGTGTCTGAGCCTTTGTCTCGGTTGGGTGCCATTATTCACACGGCACCCGATGGCACGCCACCTGTGAGAATTCAAGGCGGCCAGTCGCTTGTGGGCTGTCATACCGATTTGGCAGTGGCAAGTGCCCAGGTGAAATCTGCGTTGCTATTGGCCGGGCTCTATGCCGCAGGGGAGACCAGTGTGACCGAGCCGGCTCCGACACGCGACCATACCGAGCGGATGTTGGCTGGATTCGGATACAGCGTGATTCGAGACCAATCGACCTGTCGCCTGGTGGGTGGCGGGCGACTGACGGCTTGTCACATTGATGTACCTTCAGATATTTCCTCTGCGGCATTTTTTCTGGTGGCCGCATCCATTGTGCCGGGTTCGGATCTGACGCTTGAGCATGTGGGTGTGAATCCAACGCGGGTCGGCGTGATCGAGATTTTGCGCTTGATGGGGGCGGATATCGCGCTCCTAAATGAGCGCGAGGTGGGCGGAGAGCCGGTGGCAGACATCCGGGTTCGCTATGCGCGCTTGCACGGCATTGACGTACCAGAAGCTCTGGTCCCGCTTGCGATCGATGAGTTTCCGGTGCTCTTTGTGGCAGCCAGTTGTGCATCTGGCGTGACCCGTGTCACTGGTGCTGAAGAGTTGCGTGTGAAAGAGTCGGATCGTATTCAGAGCATGGTGGATGGCCTGTCAGCTCTCGGCGTATCCATTGAGGGGACTCCAGATGGCGCGGTTATCGAGGGTCGAGGTCCCGATTTTCGGTTCGAGTCCGGGGTCGTGGAAGCCCATGAAGATCATCGAATTGCCATGGCATTTTCGGTGGCTGGGTGTTTGGCGAAAACCGCTGTCCA
>CAJXXD010000161.1 GCA_913062835.1 uncultured Gammaproteobacteria bacterium | reverse complement strand
CCGCCGTTGCCGCCGCATTAGTCGGTGCACCCATGGCGGCTGTGCTAATTGCGCTTGAGCTTACACACTCCTACGTCTTGGGCGTAGCCGCACTGACCGCCGTGGTTGCCACCACTGTGCTCACACATCGACTATTCGGCTCATCCTTTTATGATCGGCAACTGCTTGAACGCGGCATCGATCTATCCGAAGGACGCGAAGCCATGATGCTGGCCACTACGCCGCTCAGTTACTGCCGATTGGAGCCTGGGGTGATAATTTCTGAGGCAAGCTCAGGACACGATACGCTGAGTGCGTTGGCCGCATCCCAAGCCACCGAAGGCTACGTACTCAACCAACATCGCGAGTTGATCGGAAAAGTGACGCTCTATCAGGTGTTGTCTCAAACTGAAGCGTCGGCAGGCTCTGTTGCCACGCGCGAACCCTTGACGCTAACCTCCACACTGTCACTGCAGGCAGCCATGGACGCTCTGACAGATTTTGTGGGTGAGGGCGTCCCGGTGATCGATGCAGAATCGGGCTGTTTTTTAGGCGTCCTTACTGAAGGGGCCTTGTTCAGCGCCATCCAGCACCTGCAATCTGAAGTCCGTCAAACCGAGCGGAATTGAGGTTGCCTTTGCACACGAGACTTGGTCTACTCCCAAAGTCGTAAGGAGGAACTATGTTTTTGTGGATTAAAGCCTTTCATGTCATCGCGGTGATTACTTGGTTTGCTGCGTTGTTCTATCTGCCCCGATTATTCGTGTATCACGCCATGGCAGATGAATCAGACACGGTCGGACGAGAGCGCTTTCAGGTCATGGAACGGAAGCTCCTCAAAGGCATCATGACCCCTTCGATGATTGTGGCCGTTGCCCTTGGCCTCTGGATGATCGCTTTGGTTCCGAGTTACCTGTCACAGGGCTGGATGCATGCCAAATTAACCCTGGTTGTGTTGCTTCTTGGCTACCACCACTGGTGTGCTCGCATCGTGAAAACCTTTGCGCAGGAAGCGAATACACGCTCACACGTGTGGTATCGCTGGTTTAACGAAGCCCCCGTCATCGCGCTCATTGCAATCGTTATCTTGGTTATCGTCAAACCCTTTTAATGCAGGGTCTGTACGTTATTACCCCGGCGTCAGCCTCTTGTCCCGACCGGTTAGCTGACGCCGTAGAAAAAGCGCTCCAAGGGGGTGCTTCTGTGGTCCAGTTTCGCCACAAAAGCCCTGACTGGGCGCTGAAGAAAACCTTGGCCGAGGCCACGCTCGAGGTATGCCGACGCCACGGTGTGTGCTTCTTAATCAATGATTCGACCCAACTCGCGGCCGAGATCGGTGCTGACGGAGTCCATCTGGGAC
This sequence comes from uncultured Gammaproteobacteria bacterium, assembly GCA_913062835.1. Taxonomy (GTDB): domain Bacteria; phylum Pseudomonadota; class Gammaproteobacteria; order Pseudomonadales; family Litorivicinaceae; genus HIMB30. The sequence goes on along the minus strand of CAJXXD010000161.1, from coordinate 2,297 downwards.
AAACCGATGGCAGCCTAATCGAAGCCCGCGCTCAACTCGGGGCGCATGCTGTGATCGGCCGTACGTGTCACGATTCAAAGGCACTGATGAAAGCGGCTGTGTCCGAAGGCGCTACCTATTGTGCCTTTGGCCGGTTATTCCCTTCCCATACCAAGCCGGACGCCAGTGCTTTATCATTGACGGCGTTGGCAGATCTTGTCACGGCCACACCCTGCCCGGTGGTGGCGATCGGAGGCATCGACGCCAACAACGCCGCCCCCGTGATTCAGACCGGCGTGTCTGCGATCGCAGTCTCGGGTGCGGTATTTGAAGCGCCGGATATCAGAGCGGCCGCTCAAGCGCTTGCCACATTATTTTAAGGACAGACCCATGAGCCAATCTGAACGTCTCTTTGCTGAGGCCTCAAAATCCATTGCCGGCGGCGTTAACTCGCCCGTTCGCGCCTTCCGAGCGGTTGGCGGAACCCCGGTATTCTTCAGCCATGCCAAAGGGCCCTACCTGTATGACGCAGATGGGACAGAGTATGTGGATTACATCGGCAGTTGGGGACCTATGATTGCCGGTCACGCCAATCCCCGTGTGCTCGAGGCAGTGCACGGTGCCATCGAACACGGCTTGTCTTTTGGTGCGCCGACCGCGGTGGAGACGCAGATGGCTGAACGGGTTAAAACCTTTTTCCCGTCGATTGAGAAATTGCGCTTTTGCTCAAGCGGCACCGAAGCCACCATGAGTGCCATTCGGTTGGCACGGGGCTTCACCGGTCGCGATGCCATCGTCAAATTTGAAGGGTGTTACCACGGACACTCCGATAGCCTGTTGGTGAAAGCCGGATCAGGCGCATTGACCTTTGGCGTGCCAAGCTCCCCTGGGGTACCTGCCGATCTCGCCAAACACACGTTGAATCTGCCCTTTAATGATCTTGCAGCCGCAGAATCGCTCTTTGCTGAACAAGGCGACCAACTGGCGTGCCTGATCATTGAGGCGATCACAGGCAACATGAATATGATCCTGCCAGAGCCTGGCTATCTCGAGGGTCTGCGCACCCTCTGTGATCGTTATGGCGTGGTGTTGATTTTTGATGAAGTCATGACCGGTTTCCGCGTGGCTCGCGGTGGCGCCCAGGAATTAACCGGTATTACCCCTGATCTGACCTGTCTCGGAAAGATCATAGGTGGCGGCATGCCAGTGGGAGCCTTTGGAGGACGCGCCGACATCATGGAATGGCTGGCGCCGAACGGGCCGGTCTACCAAGCCGGCACCTTGTCTGGAAACCCCGTGGCCATGGCTGCCGGACTGGCGACATTAGACGAGCTTGATCAACCCGGCTTCTATGAGGCGTTAACGGAAACCACCGAAGGATTTGTCGAAGGCATGATTGCGGCAGCAGCGGAGCATGGAATCTCGATGCAAGGCGTTTCGCGAGGCGGCATGTTCGGCCTATTTTTCGCCGACCGACCGGTTCGATCCTTTGCTGAGGTCACAGCCTGTGATGAAGCGGTATTCAAACGCTTCTTCCATGAAATGCTCGATCGCGGTGTCTACCTCGCGCCCTCTATGTATGAAGCGGGCTTCGTTTCTTCGACCCACACCCAGGCTGTGATCGAGAAGACTCTCAAGGCCGCTCGAGACAGCTTTAAGGCAATGATCGCTTAAGAACCGAAACTCCGTGCCAGGCGTCGGGCCTCTCCGGCGCCTGCTGTGTCCCCTAGGGCATCGCGCGCTCGGGCGATCAGCGTGTATAAGTCACGCTTCATGGCGTTATCTGAGACGGCAAAATCGACCGCTTGGCCGGCAATATTCGCAGCCTCTTCAAATCGACCTTGTTCAAGTCGGACCGTCGATAGCTGGTAGTACACCTCAGGCTCATCCGGGGCGATGCGTTGAGCCCGTTCTAATCGAGCGGAGGCACCGGCTAAATCACCGGCTTCCCGTAAACTGTCGGCTTGCTCTAACAACGACAACACCGCAGGCGACATACTCGATGATGAGACGGGTTTGTCGATCGGCTCAATGCGGGCCACCGGTTCAATGGGGGTCACCGCATTGGTTTCACCCGACTCACGGGTACGATCGGGTGCCGGGAAGCTTGAACGCCCTGGCGCTATGCGTCGATCGTCTTCGGTCGCACGCCATGAAGCATCCACCACCGGCGGGCGCGCGATCGGTGCTTGCGTACAGCCCACCAAAAATGCCACACAGAGTCCACTGACCATCCAACGCATTGTTATCCTCCAAACCATCGTTCTAACCAGGAACCGCCCATGCCGCCATTGTCTGCCGGCTCGCACCGATTGGCC
>CAJXXD010000160.1 GCA_913062835.1 uncultured Gammaproteobacteria bacterium | reverse complement strand
GTGGCAACTGGCACGCGGTGCGCAGGTGCGGTTTCGGAAAGCCTAATGTCTGGCTTCGCCTCCCGCCTTGAACCATTGGGTTCAAGGGCCAAACCGACCGCGGCAATCCGGGGCATTTATGTCGAAATCTTTGCTACGCCAATCGCTACTGAGTCAGCGAGACCAATTAAGCCCATCCTGGCGTCACACCGCCGAGGCCTCAGTGGCCAAGCACCTTAACCGTCTGATCAATGCACCCTCCTGCCATATCGGGTCCTTTCTAAGCGTCGGCTCAGAATTAAATCTGACCGAATGGCACCAAAGCCTCTGGGCACAAGGGCACAACCTGTATGTGCCAAAAATTCGCTCTGAAACCACGATGGAGTTGGTTCATTTACCGGATGCAAGCTATCTAATACCCGGACGGTTTGGCATCCCGACCTCAAAAAAAGACGACGCGGTCGAGCCCACGGCCTTAGATTTTTTAGTCATGCCGTTACTAGGATTCACACGCGATGGCAAACGTTTGGGCATGGGCGGCGGGTTTTTTATCGATACCTCGAGCACGTGCCCAAACAACACCCACTGCGCATAGGAGTGGCATTCAGTATTCAGGAGTTGGATGCACTGACAGAAGAGCCTTGGGACCAGAGGCTTGATGTGATTGTTACTGAGGCCGAGATTATCCGCCCATGATGGCGCTATGCGCCACGGTCACAGCCAAAATCAGGCCGCCGACCAACATCAGCATTTTCATGGGGTCGCGTGTGTTCATAAACCACATCTATTAGATCGATAGCGTGAGATTAAAGAAAAAATAAAAAAGATCAAGTTTTCAGTCAGTTAGAAAAAACTTTCGGCTTTAACTTTTCATAAACAAGTTAACTGCCGGATTTTCCGTCTCATCGAAGTACACATAGCCAATGTCATCGAAATAACTCGACAATTCATCGCGCTCATCCAGCGACGCTTGCATGGATACCAAAACTCGGCCATAAGCCGCCCCGTGATTTCGATAATGGAATGCGGAAATATTCCATCGGGATCCAATACGATTTAGAAATTTAAGCAGCGCACCCGGCCGCTCTGGGAATTCAAACCGAAAGACCAGCTCATCACCGGCTTCGGGGCTTCGCCCACCCACCATGTGACGGATATGCAGTTTGGCCAACTCGTTGTCGGTCATGTCCTCAACCGGAAGGTCTGCCTGATTGAGCCGGTTGATCAGATCCTCGCGATCGGCGGTAGCCGGATCGGTGGTCACACCCACAAAAATATGGGCCGCGGTCGAGTCCGCATAACGGTAGTTGAACTCGGTGATATTCCGATTACCAATTTGCTCGCAGAAGTTCTTGAACGCACCGGGCTTCTCTGGAATCGTCACCGCCAAGATCGCTTCTCGACGCTCACCCACTTCGGCCCGTTCTGCCACATGACGGATGCGATCAAAATTCACATTGGCGCCAGACAAAACTGCAACCAGTGCTTCTCCGGCTCCCTCACGCACCGCGTATTTTTTAAGGCCTGCAACACTCAACGCGCCCGCGGGCTCATTCACGCTTCGCACGTCGTCGAACACATCTTTCACCGCCGCACAGATTTCATCGGTGGTGACTGTGATGACTTCGTCACACAACTCTTTAAGCACGTTGAATGTGTTCTCGCCAATTTGCTTAACGGCCACTCCGTCGGCAAATAAGCCCACCTGGGGCAATACCACACGCTCACCAGACGCCATGGCGGCCGCTAAACAGGCGGCATCCTCTGGCTCCACCCCAATGACTTTCACTTCCGGACGCACATATTTGATGTAGGCGGCCATACCGGCCGCCAGACCGCCACCACCTACGGGGATAAAAACGGCGTCGATCGGCCGCGTGACCTGACGCAAAAGCTCCATCGCGACCGTGCCTTGGCCTGCAATCACCTCGATGTCGTCAAAGGGATGCAGATAGGTGTATCCATACTCCGCAACCAGCTCCTGGCTTTTGGCAAAGGCCTCATCAAAGCTGTCGCCATGCAAGATTACTTGCGCACCTCGCGCCTTCACCGAACGCACTTTGATCGCGGGCGTGGTCGTCGGCATCACAATGACTGCAGGAATTTTCAATTTCTGCGCCCCGAGTGCGACCCCTTGGGCATGATTTCCAGCCGAGGCAGCAATAACGCCTTTCGCTAGCACCTCAGGATCAATACCGGCCATCTTGTTATAGGCGCCGCGGCATTTAAAAGAGTACACCGGCTGCAAATCCTCACGCTTATACAGCACCGTCCGACCCAATCGCGACGACAAAAAGGGCGCAGGATGCACGGGCGACTCGATGGCCACATCGTAGACTCGGGCGCCAAGGATTTTTCGGATCAGGCTATCAAACATGAGAATTCCATTTCGTAGCCAGATATCATAGCGTCTTGGCACGCTAACAGCTATGATTTCGCCCCCTTTTATGGAGAGAGCACAGATGCCGGATGCAAAAAAACGTCGGGTCGCGGAAGCCGCTTTTGAGCGCGTACGTCACCACCTAGACAGCCAGACTCCAATCGGCATCGGAACCGGGTCGACTGCCAACGAGTTTATTGACGTACTTGCGGAAAGCCGAATCGATATCTTGGGGGCTGTTGCTTCATCCAAAGCCACCGAAGACCGTCTGACGCAGCATGGCATCGAACTGCTCGACCTAAACGCTACTGGCCCGTTACCTGTCTATGTGGACGGCGCTGATGAAGCGGATCCTCGACTGAACCTGATTAAAGGCGGAGGGGCGGCTCTAACTCGCGAGAAAATCATTGCCGAGGCCTCCCATGAATTTGTTTGCATTGCCGACGACTCCAAGCGGGTCGATGTCCTAGGTGCCTTTCCGTTACCGGTTGAAGTGCTGCCCATGGCACGAAGCTTGGTCGCCCGCGCCATTGTGGAGCTCGGCGGGGACCCGGAATACCGAACCGGGGTCGTAACCGACAACGGCCACATCATTCTCGACATCCACGGTCTTTCAATCGTTGACCCCAAAGGATTGGAACTCGAACTGAATCAAATCCCAGGCGTTGTAACTTGTGGCCTTTTTGCACGACGCCCTGCAGACCTGCTTTTACTTGCCAGTGACACTGACATCATCGAACTTTCAAGAGACTGAACCGCATGAGTACTTCGTTTGACAAATCAAAACTGAAAATTCTGCTTCTCGAGGGCATCCACCCGTCTGCAGAGCGAATCTTTCGAGACGCGGGATACACCAACATTGAGTCGATCAAAACGGCACTGTCGGGCCAAGATCTGCTCGACAAATTGGAGGGCGTGCATTTCTTAGGTATTCGCTCACGCACGCAATTGTCTCGCGAGATTTTTGAAGCGGCCGACAAATTAGTGGCCGTCGGCTGTTTTTGCATCGGCACCAACCAGGTCGACTTATCAGCCGCCACCGAACACGGTGTGGTGGTCTTCAATGCCCCCTACTCAAACACCCGTTCAGTGGCCGAGTTGGTCCTAGGGCAAGCCATCTTATTGCTCAGGGGCGTGCCTGAGAAAAACGCCATGGCGCATCGCGGCGGCTGGTTGAAGTCGGCCAATGATTCCTTTGAAATCCGAGGGAAAACGCTTGGTATCGTCGGCTATGGGTCGATTGGCTCTCAGCTGTCTGTGCTCGCGGAAGGCCTGGGTATGCGCGT
>CAJXXD010000159.1 GCA_913062835.1 uncultured Gammaproteobacteria bacterium | reverse complement strand
TTGCTATCTGGCGTGATGCTGATTGGCCTTGGCGTTGCTCGCGCGGGCTTCCTCGCCAACTTACTGTCACACCCGGTAATCTCCGGCTTCATCAGCGCTTCAGCCGTTTTGATCGCATTTAGCCAGTTGAAACACATCTTGGGGATCCCGGTCAGCGGCCACGACTTACCCGCCATGCTTTACAACTTAGGGACTCATGTCGGCGACACACACTGGCCGACCGTGGTCATTGGCGTCAGCTCCATCGCGTTTTTGTTTTGGGTGCGCAGTGGCTTAAACCCTTTGTTACAAAAAGCAGGGCTGTCCGCGTTTATGGCCGGCACCCTAACCAAAGCCGGCCCTGTGGTTGCAGTCATCGTCACCACCTTGGTGGTCAGCGTGTTTGCACTGGATCAAATTGGCGTCCCAATTGTGGGTGTGATTCCAGCGGGACTCCCGAGCCCTGAACTGCCTCCACTGGATCTCGCATTGGTCGAACAATTGATTCCAGCTGCCTTTCTCATCAGCTTGGTGGGCTTTGTGGAATCCGTGAGCGTGGGCCACACCCTCGCCGCACGACGTCGTGAGCGCATCCAGCCCAATCAAGAGCTGATTGGCCTAGGAGCCGCCAATCTCGCCAGCGGATTCGGCGGCGGCTTCCCCGTCACAGGCGGCTTCTCGCGCTCAGTCGTGAATTTCGATGCGGGTGCCAAAACCCCGATGGCCGGCGTCATGACCGCAGTCATGATTGCGTTAACCGCCCTCTTTTTGACCCCTTGGTTTGAGTTTTTGCCTCGGGCTGTATTGGCGGCCACCGTGATTGTGGCCGTGCTGTCATTGGTCGATTTGAGAGCCATCGCGCGGGTTTGGGTGTTCTCTAAACGAGACTTCGCCGCCATGATGACCACCATCGTGGTGGTTTTGGGCGTGGGCGTCGAGGCAGGCATCGTGGCCGGTATTTTTGTGTCGATCGCTACCTTGTTGGCCAAAATTGCGCGGCCGCACTTTGCGATCATTGGACAGGTTCCAGGGACGCAACATTACCGAAATAAAGACCGTCACCGGGTTCTCGAAAGTAAAACCGTTCTGGCGATTCGACTCGACGAAATGCTCTATTTCCTAAACGGGCACACCTTCGAAGATGCGGTCGGCGAACTAATCAGCGAGCACTCCGAGATGACGGATCTTGTGTTGTTGTGTGCAGGCATCAATGAGATCGACGCCTCCGGACTTGAAGTGCTTGAATCCATCAATGCACGCTTGAAGGCTCTAGGCATCCGCTTCCATCTATCTGAGGTGAAAGGCCCAGTCATGGACCGATTGGACCGTGTTGGCTTCAAAGAGCACCTCAATGGCGAGGTATTCATGTCGCATCATCAAGCCATGCAGGCTTTGGATCCTCAGGCAACCGACGGGGGCCGTTAATCGCGCGCCGACGCCAGCAGCGCCTGAAACGGTTGCTCCGTTGCCAGAGCCGCGCGGGCTGCGTCCGTACTCATCCCATGCGCTCGTAACAATGCGATGCGCAAATCCCACTGTGCTTCAGCCAACAACTCGCGCGCCGCGGACCCTGACCATCCATCAGCATGGCGCATCAGAATGCGCACTTGGCGGTCTTTGAGCTTCTCGTTTGTTGCTTGCACGCAGAGCATTTCATTGCCAAGCACGCGCCCTAGGGCCGTCATCAGCGCAGTCGAAAAAAGGTTCAGGGTGGCCTTTTGAGCGGTACCGGCGGCCAATCGCGTGGAGCCAGCTAATACTTCGCTGCCTGTTTCAGCGATCAAGGCATAGTCAGCTGCCGATCGCATGGCTGCGTCAGGATTTGAGGTTACGGCCACAGTCAGCGCCCCCTTCTCACGCGCTTGGCATAAGCACTCATGGGTGAAGGGTGTGTTGCCAGACGCGGCAATCCCAATCACCACATCGTGCGCAGTCAGTACCAAGGCATCGATGCATTGTGCGGCTGCGCCGCGGTCGTCCTCAGCCCCTTCAACCGATACGGACAAGGCATCCGGGCCCCCGGCGATGGCATAAGCCAACCGGTTAAGTGGCCAGCCAAAGGTAGGCACCAATTCAACTCCGTCTTGCACCCCAATACGAATCGAACAGCCTGCACCACAATAGATCAGTCGACCCGAGCTCCCCCTTAGCCGTTGGGCGGCCTGTCGAACTGCTTCTGCTATGTCAGGCAGCGTCTGTTCGACCGCCGCTACAGCACGCTTCTGGCTGTTCAGCAACCAGGTCAACTGGGTCTCCACCGAGGCGGTATCGAATCCATCAAACTCAGGATTCACTCCCTCTGTGGGGGGCAGATTTACTGTTTCTTTGCCCATGCGTCTTTTAAGGTGACCGCTCGATTGAAGATCGGCTGCCCGTCCACGGTGGCTGGATCTTGCTTAAAGAACCCCACACGCTCGAACTGAAAATAAGCCTCAGGCATCGCGTTCAGAAGCGCGGGCTCGACCAGACCTTGGCAGACCACTAAGGAGGCGGGGTTCAGCACACTGGAGAAGTCCTCGTACTGCCCCGGATCCGGCACCGTAAACAATCGATCGTAGAGATTGATAGGCACTCGAGGCGCAGTACCTGGCACCCAATGAATGGTCCCTTTGACCTTACGGCCCGACTGATCCTGCCCTGAGCGGGTGGCAGGATCATAGCGAACATAGACAGTCTCCACTCGACCGTCAGGGCCCACATCCATGCCTTCAAAATCGACGATAAAGCCGTATTTCAGGCGGACCGCCCCACCGGGAGTGAGCCTAAAAAAGCCCTCAGGCGGATTCACTTCGAAATCGCTGCGATCGATCCAGAGCTCAGGACCAAAAGGCAGAGTCCGCGACCCAAGCTCGGGTCGCTTCGGGTGCCAAGCCACATCCAGATCCAACACCGGCTGATCCCAATTGGTCACCACGACCTTAAGTGGATCCAACACGGCCATCGCCTTGTGGGCGCGCCCCTCGAGATCGTCACGTATGGCGCCCTCTAGAATCTGCAGCTCAATGGTGTTGGGCTTCCGTGTCACGCCAATCCGCTCGCAAAAAAGCCTGATCCCTTCGGGCGAGTATCCACGACGTCGCATGCCAGCAATGGTGGGCATGCGTGGGTCGTCCCAGCCATCGACGTGGCCCTCGGATACCAGCGCATTGAGTTTCCGCTTCGAGGTGACTGTGCCTTCGAGCTCAAGACGTGAAAACTCGGTTTGTTTCGGCCGATTGGGCACGGGCAGCTTTTTCAACAACCACTCATACAAAGGACGATGATCTTCGAACTCGAGCGTACACAATGAATGCGTGATGCCTTCGATGGCATCACTCTGACCGTGTGCAAAGTCATAGGTGGGATAGATACACCACTTTGTACCAGCTCGTGGATGCGGTACATGACGAATTCGGTACAGCGCCGGATCACGCAGATTCATGTTCGGGCTGTCCATGGCAATTTTCGCACGCAACACAGCCGCCCCTTCCGCCAACTTCCCATCGCGCATTTTCAAAAACAGCGCTTCGCTCTCTTTTGGATCTCGGTCACGATAGGGACTCGGAATACCGGGCTCAGTCAAGGTGCCTCGGTTGGCGCGCATTTCTTCTGCGCTTTGCTCATCGACGTAGGCGTCGCCCTGCCGAATGAGTTGCAAAGCCCACTCAAACAGCTGGTCAAAATAATCGGCCGCGTGATGCAATT
>CAJXXD010000158.1 GCA_913062835.1 uncultured Gammaproteobacteria bacterium | reverse complement strand
AAATGCATCGACGTCAACGGTTCGCCTAGCCGGATCCACAGGCGCCAATCCGTTTGCGTGCGTCTCCGCAGGCATTGCTGCCCTTTGGGGGCCTGCCCACGGTGGAGCCAACGAAGCGGTGCTGGTAATGCTTGATGAGATTGGCTCGGTTGAAAACATTCCTGCCTTTATAGAAAAGGCGAAGGATCCAAACGATCCGTTTAAACTGATGGGTTTTGGACATCGGGTTTACAAAAACTTCGACCCACGAGCGAAGGTGATGAAGCAATCATGCGATGAAGTCCTAGCTGAGTTAGGTGTGAATGACCCTCGGTTAGAAATCGCGATGGAATTGGAGCGTATTGCACTGTCCGATCCGTACTTCGCAGAACGGAAATTATTCCCGAATGTGGATTTCTATTCGGGATTGATTTTAAGCGCCATCGGCATTCCAACCAGCATGTTCACGGTGATTTTCGCCGTATCACGGACCATCGGTTGGATCACACACTGGCATGAAATGATTTCCAGTCCGTATAAGATTGGTCGTCCACGCCAGCTGTACACCGGTGCCACACCGCGGCCCTACCCAACGCGGTAATCGAAAAGCCCCGTCTTCCGAGTCGGGGCTTTTTTTTGGATGATCCACGTACGGAGCGTTCAATGAGCACTTACCGCCATGCAGAAGATTTGGCTTGGGCACAAGTTCTTTTGGAGAAAGGCACTGTAAGAGAGGCAGCGGCCGGCCTAGGCGTTTGCCACTCCACATTGAGTCGTCGAATTCGCCAACTAGAATCACGCATGGGAAGGCCTCTGTTTCAACGACGCGGTCGCGTCCTCACCCCCTACCCTTATACCATCGAGTTATTGGGAGGTCTTGCTCAGGATCCAGCGCAACTTATCGGTTCGCAAATTGCACCCAATCCGGTGCCTGTGGATCAGGTTTTATTCGATTGGTTCCCTCTTCTAGCAGGCCGTATTCGCGACCAAATCCAATTTAAAGCGGCCAGAGCGATTTGCCCTGAGCCAGACCACAGCGCGTGGATTCGTCATTCGGCAGCCGGCCTGGCCTCAACAAAGGGATGGGCTGTGACCCTTGTGGGCGACCTTACATGGGGCGTCTTAGCGCCCTGCACATTGAGATACGATGTGAAACGAATGCCTATTTTTACATCTCGTGGCGCACCCTCCATGCCTGTGTCGTGGGCATTGATCCAACCTGAATCGGTCATTCAACTTGAGCGGATGACGGACGTCATCAAAGCCGTAAATGCGCATCAGGGGTTGGGCTGGATGCCTCTGAACACAGGTCTTTGGTATGCAGATCTTGTGGAAGCCACCACCGAGGATGAGCGTGTCGCTGATTCGTTGGTATTGGAAAGCCATCCGGCATTAAACCAACAACCTGATACTCAGCCTTGGGCGAATGAGTTATCGGCGACACTCAGAGCGCTCTTAGCCCAGAGCAGCTCGCAAGGTATGTAATCGACTGGCCAATGCATCCGAATCGTAGGGAATCGCATCTCCTGCGCCCCAAACAGGCATGGGCCATGCGGGATCATCGGTATAGCGACCGATAACATGAATATGCAATTGTCGCACTTGGTTGCCAAGCGCCGCCGTATTTAGCTTATCAGGGGACAAATTGTCGCGAAGTACTCGGCTCACATGATCAATTTCTTGCCACACCTGAACCCGAATATCCGGAGGCAAATCAATTAATTCGACCGCATGGTTCACGCGGGGAATCAGAATTAACCAGGGCCAACGGGTGTCATCTACCAAACGGACATCGCAGACCGATAGACTCACCAATGGGTAGCTGGTCTCAGCCAGCTTTGAATCGATGACGAACCCAGATGCATCCATGCTTTTTCCCTATTCACTGCGAAGAGAGTGCCCATCCAGCCAACGATGGCTGTCATCTGGCGCGATCTCTCGCTTCCAGATTGGCACCCGAACTTTCAATAAATCGATCGCCTCAGACACGGCAGCCAGCGCATCCTTACGATGTGCACTGCTGGCCGCGATCACAACGCTGGCTTCGCCAACCGCGACCCAGCCCTTGGAGTGTTGCATAAACAAACGCACGGGATATCGCCCACACAGTTCCTCGCACAACTCAGCAAGCGATTGAATGGCCAGTGATTCATGCACATCATAATCGACTGCGGTCGCCGCCAACCCCTCGTTATGATTTCTCACTACGCCAAGGAACTGCGCGATCGCACCGTGAGCAGGATCAGAAACCTGTGCGTCGAGCCCAACGACCGGGCAGGGACCTTCAACCAGCCCGCAATGCCAACCCGCACCGTTCCGCTCAACCAAGACCGACATCAGCCACCTGCAACTGGAGGCAAGACGGAAACAGCATTGGGGATCTCGACATCGGAATCGCGCAATACCAGGTCATCCGAGGCGAATACAGAGCGCTTCAAAACAGACACCAAATCGTGACGCCCCACCGCGGTCAGATAGGCATCGCAGGCCGCCCGAAGGTCAGCCACCGATTGCATCGGGGCTTCAACCGTAAAGCTGTCACCTAACTCTCTGAATACCCCTAAACAATGGACGGTCACTGCCATTACAGCCGCCCTTTTCGACCTTGTTTTTCGATCATTACGATTGCGTTGGGCAGACCTTCAATAAAGATCCCAAAGCATTCTTTCACCGCCTTCAAACTTCCCGGCAGTGTGATCACTAACGCTCTACCCAGCAGGCCTCCGCCCATCCGAGACAACCAGGCGGTTTTGGTGTAGACCGCGCTTTCGGATCGCATCCACTCACCGAGGCCAGGAAGCTCAGGATTCAAATGATCTCTGAGCACCAAAGGCGTCACGTCACGCGGCCCCGGCCCAGTACCGCCCGTACAAACGATCACATGGGGATCGTGTGTATCAGAAATTTCTAAAATGGTTTTCTCGATCGTCTCTGCGTCATCAGGAATCACTTCGTAGGCCACCACGTCAGCCCCTTCACTCTTGAATGATTCCACCAAATATTGACCCGACTCATCGTCGTAATCGCCTGCACTGGCGCGGTCGCTCATGACCAAGACCGCAATCTTGCGTTCCTCCAGTGGGGTTTGCGAAGGCAAACGCTCCAGCACCCAATCCGGAATGCTCGCTGCAGGATTGATCCACACACCCGATTTCCCACCGGTCTTGGTGAGCAGCTCAATGTCGCTTAATCTCAGCACTGGATCCGTGCCTTTGCACAGATCCCAAATGCACAAAAGCGCCGCATTGACACCGGCTAAGGCTTCCATCTCCACACCCGTTTTGGCAAAGGCTGCGGCCTCACAGAAAACACGCACCGCCTGTTCGCTATGATCGAGCTCAAACGAAACCAGCACCTGATCTAAAGGCAATGGATGACACATTGGCAGGACATTCGCGCATTGTTTTGCACCGGTCACACCTGCAATTTCAGCCATCGGAAAGCAGTCGCCCTTCGGCAACGTTTTGTCCCTCACCTTAGCAAACGCGTTAGGACCCAGATGAATCGTCCCTGCGGCGACCGCTCTGCGGGTGGTCATCCGCTTACCGCCCACATCGATCATGGAAAAGTTTGAAATTAATTCAACGCTCACCGCGTTTATCCTCCGATGGATGCGAAGTGGGGGGTCGCCCCGGTATTGCGTTGATGCAACCCATGCCCCGCCACTTTAAGATCCAATAGTTCA
>CAJXXD010000157.1 GCA_913062835.1 uncultured Gammaproteobacteria bacterium | reverse complement strand
ATTGGGCTAGACCTCTGCCTGCAAGCCGCACTCGACGGTGCTTTGGATGGCGTGGTGATTGCCGACCCTCATCTGGTAAAGGCCCGGGCGCAACGCCTGGGACTTCCTGTCAGCCTCCAGGATGCCGAGAGTTACGATTCCAGCAGAACACAAGGCCGCTTGTACATCGAACCCGTCTCAGCGGCCCATCCGGATAATCCACCGGGGATCTCAGATCCCGCCAATGCCGGCTACTGTCTGAGTTCGCTCGATGCGGCCTTGGCAGGCATAAAAATAGGTCGCTACAGTGGCTTGGTCACAGGTCCGGTGAATAAGGCCACTATTAGAGACGGGGGCTATCACCAGTTCACTGGCCACACCGAATATTTACGCGACCATTTTGGTCTCGATGAGGTGGTGATGATGCTCGCATCTGCCGATTGCCGGGTCGCGCTTGTCACCACGCACCTGCCGCTAGCCGATGTCCCAGCCGCCATCACCACAGACCGCGTGCTTCGCACAGCACACATCGTGCATCGAAGTTTACTCAGCCAGTTTGCGCTACCCCACCCGACTGTGGCGGTTTTGGGTCTCAATCCCCATGCCGGCGAATCAGGGCATTTAGGCACAGAAGAGCGCGATATCTTAGAGCCTGCTCTGGCGAGGCTTCAAAACGAGTGTCCTGAAACCACCTGGCTTGGCCCAATGCCAGCGGATACCGCATTTCAGCCCGACAAACGACAAACGGTTGATGCCTATTTGGCGATGTATCACGACCAAGCCCTGCCTGTGGTCAAATACCATGGGTTTGGGGCGGTAAATATCACCCTGGGTTTACCCATCATTCGTACCAGCGTAGACCATGGCACCGCACTTGAACTCGCGGGCAAAGGCACGGCGTCCACCCAAGGGTTGGTTGCCGCCGTCGCAGAATGCAAACGCTTAGTCGGCTTGCAACAAAACCACAGCAGGGCTTAGGTCAGGTACACTCCCGGTTTTGGGGGAATCTGTGTCTAAAGAACTTGCGCAAACGGCTCGGAAACGGTTCGGTCAAAACTTCTTAATTGACGGGTCGGTCATCGACGCAATTCTATCGGCTGTTGCAGCTCGCCCCCAGGATCACCTGATCGAGATTGGCCCAGGCCATGGCGCCATCACAGAAGGCCTGTTTGCCTCGGGCGCTGACTTAACGCTGATCGAACTCGATCGAGATCTGATTCCAGGGCTCTTGGCCAGCTTTGTCACCAAAGCGCCTGATCGGTGCCGACTGATCAACCAAGATGTACTAACCGTCGATTTTTCAGGACTCAAAGGGCCAGTTCGCGTGGTTGGCAACCTGCCCTACAACATTTCCACACCGCTTTTATTCAAGTTATTGGAGCTCGGTCTGAAGGTGAAGGACATCCACGTGATGCTGCAGCAAGAAGTGGTGAAACGGATCTGTGCCGAGCCCGGCTCGAGCGCATATGGGCGTTTGGGGGTCATGATCCAAGCGGTGGCCGACGTTGAACCCCTCATCCACGTGCCCCCGACGGCTTTTGCGCCGGCACCTAAGGTAGAGTCCGGTGTGGTACGCATCAGCCCAAACGCTCAAAAGGCAGCGCGCATCGAGGACATGAATAGCCTGCAAAAACTGGTGCGCATGGCCTTTGCGCAGCGACGGAAAACCCTGAAGAATAACTTAAAGGAATGGCCGACCCCGATTCCATGGGATGACTGGGGTGTAGACCCCAGTGCCCGGGCCGAGACCTTGGCCGTAGAAACCTATGTGCGCTTAGCCAACGCGCTCAAACGAGAGGAGACGCATTGATGTACGAAGACCTTCGCTACCGAGTGCGTGTCGACGCAGAATCTCACTATATATCGGAGCAGTCCGATCCGGAGCAGGGTCGTTTTGTCTTCACCTACACAGTCAGTATCCACAACGACGGGAGCTTGCCCGCTCAGCTCATGCACCGGTATTGGAAAATTACCGACGGTGACGGGGTCATCCGTGAGGTGCATGGCGATGGCGTGGTGGGCGAACAACCGACCATCGTCCCTGGAGACACCTTCACCTACACCTCCGGTGCGGTATTGGAAACCGAAGTGGGCACCATGGAAGGGCATTTCGAAATGCTCGCCGCCGATGGCGAAAATTTCAAAGCCCACATTCCGTTATTCAGTTTATTGCACCCAGGCGCTCTCCACTGATGGCGCACTATGTGATTGGCGATGTGCAGGGCTGTTTCCAAAGCTTAGTCGCGCTCACAGCCCACATTGAATTTGACCCCAATCGAGATCAGATCACCTTAGCCGGTGATCTGATCGGTCGTGGACCACAGTCACTTCAAGTGATGGAGTGGGTGCTTGAACACACCGATTCAGTCGATGCGGTCCTCGGTAATCACGATCTGCATTTTTTGGCGGTTGCGGCCGGGCTCAAACCCATTAAACCCAAAGATCGAACCGAAACCTTGCTGCAATCCCCGAAGCGCGACCGCTTTGTGGACTGGTTTCGACACTGCCCTCTGTCCATCGACTTGCCTGAGCACCGTGCCTTGGTGGTTCATGCCGGCGTTTGGCCAGGTTGGGATCGCACAACCTGGATGGCCGGGATGCAAACCATTCAAGACCGTCTCCTAAGTACGAACTGGGCTCACCACTTAAGTGAGATGTACGGCAATGAACCAGCGCACCCTGACGATGCGCATACCGAGGCAGATTCTGCGCGGTTTTTGATAAATGCCGCCACTCGCATGCGTTTTGTCGACCGACACTCCTTGGCGCTGGAATTCAGCCACAAAGAGACGCCGGATTCGGCACCGGACCCCTTAGTCCCTTGGATGGACAGTGAACGCCGAGTTGCACTCGACCGCCAGGTGATTTTTGGGCACTGGGCCATGCTTCGCGGGCAGCGTCAAGACACTCGGGTGTGTGCGCTGGATACCGGTTGTGTTTACGGAGACCGTTTGACGGCGCTGCGGCTCGACGACCGTGCATTACTGTCGGTGGAGGCAGTCGATGACCACGGATGAGCTGTTCGCACCCTTAGCCGGCGTGCCGATCGACGACCTCGATTTGTACGTGGTCGGGGGCGCAGTCCGCGACACCCTGCTTGGTCGAAAACCGCATGATGTGGATTATGTCGCGGTGGGTACGACCGAACGCGTGTTGCTTGATCGCGGATTCCAGCCAGTTGGGGCTGATTTCCCGGTGTTTTTACACCCGGTGAGTCATGTGGAAGTGGCGCTCGCCCGCACTGAGCGCAAAGTCCACGCAGGACATACAGGGTTCACGGTCCATGCCGACCCATCGGTCCGCCTCGAAGACGACTTACTGAGACGTGATTTCACGGTCAATGCCATGGCGTTGTCTCGCACCGGTGACTTGATTGATCCCTACGGGGGGCACCATGATCTGTCGAGCCGAGTGCTTCGGCATGTGTCTGATGCATTTAAGGAAGACCCACTTCGCGTGTTACGCGGCCTCCGCTTCCTATCGCAATTAGCCGAGTATGGATTCACTCTGGCAGAGACTACCCAAACCCTCATGGCATCCATGGCGGAGCGTCTGACCGAACTCTCACCCGAACGCGTGGTGACCGAGATGGATCGGACCTTACACGCAGCCGATCCATGCGCTGGCCTTCGGTGGCTAGGTCCTCTTGGGATAGGACCGGTGCTTGCCCCGGCACTTCAGCAGATT
>CAJXXD010000156.1 GCA_913062835.1 uncultured Gammaproteobacteria bacterium | reverse complement strand
GGGCGCCCTCGGACGCGGCTTGACGGGCGCAGTTTTGGGCGGCCTGCGCACATTGACTTATGTCCTCGCAGGCTGAATGCGACTCGATTACACTTAAGCGTCAACCTTCGAAGAATGCGCGGTCGAGAGACGGAATGAATTCCACCCTGCACCCCGAAAGCCGTCGGCAAGAGGCAGAAAAAGAAGAGCCGGCCTACATCGTGCGCTCGGAACAATCGTTCGACCTACGCGAGAATCTGGCTGACCGGTGGTCGCCGGAGCTGCATCTCCCCGGCACCCGGCTTGGTCCGCTAGCCGGTCTCGAGCGGCTTAAGGTCAATATGGTGCGCATTCCTCCGGGCAGTGAGCTGGCCGATTATCACACCCTGCAGCAGGAGGAGGAGTGGGTGTTTGTGCTCAAGGGGCGTGGGGTCGTGGTGATCAGCGACGTCGAACATATGATCGGCACCGGCGATTTTGTCGGCTTCCCCGGCGGCTCAGAGCCACATCAGATCCGCAACCCGTTTGAACAAAGCCTGTTGTGTCTGGTGGGCGGCGAGCAGGTCGCTGAGCTCGGCGGTTTGCATCGCATGATTCACTGGGACAAGCCGATCCTGACCGACTCCGGTGGGTTCCAGGTGTTCAGCCTCGGCAAGATGCGGAAGATCACCGAGGAGGGTGTGAAATTCAGAAGCCCGGTCGATGGCTCTGAAGTGTGGCTTGATCCCGAACGTTCCATGGAAGTGCAGCGCGCCCTGGGCTCTGACATTGTGATGATTTTTGACGAGTGCACGCCCTATCCGGTCAGTGAACGGGATTCTCTTGAGTCCATGGAGTTATCGCTTCGCTGGGCAAAACGGTCGCTTCAAGCGCACGGGGATTCACCGTCTGCGCTCTTTGGCATTGTTCAGGGGTCGATGTTCTTGGATCAACGCGATCAGAGCTTAGAGGCCCTGGTTGAGATGGGCTTTGATGGCTACGCCATCGGTGGCTTGTCGGTCGGTGAGCCGAAAGAAGAGATGTTTAAAGTACTGACCCACACCGCCCCGAAACTGCCGGCCGATCAGCCGCGGTATGTGATGGGTGTCGGTAAGCCTGAGGACTTAGTGGAGGGCGTCCGTCGCGGCGTGGATATGTTTGACTGCGTGATGCCGACGCGGAATGCACGGAACGGCCACTTATTCACCGATGCCGGGGTGTTGAAGCTCCGAAACGCGGCCAACCGAACCGATCCCGGCCCCATTGATGCGAACTGTGACTGCTATACCTGCACTCATTACAGTCGGGCCTATCTGCATCATTTGGACAAATGCGGTGAGATGCTCGGTGCCACCTTGAACACGATCCACAACCTCCGTCATTACCAACGGGTGATGCAGGGGCTTCGTGACGCCATTGAGGGGCAGCGTTTGGAGGCCTTTGTGGCCGATTTTTATGCTCAAAAGGGTTTGCCAGTTCCTGAGCTATAGCGCTTTGACGGGTGTCCGCATTGTCACGGCTGTCCTTGAGTTCAGGTTTGACGGGGCTTTGAGGGGGCTAGTGACAATTTACTCAGTGTCCTGAGTAAATTTCCTCAATACATTGAGTAAATTGTTTGATGATCGACCAAAAGCCCGCTTTTCTTGAGGGGTGAGTGAGCTCAATGGTTGCTAGAGTTATCGTCACCCTGTAGTTTTAACGCACTTTTTAGACCTTATTGGACGAGAGCCCCGATGATTTCATCTGCATACGCAAACACGGCCGCAGCCGGCCCTGATCCCATGTTTCAAATTCTGATGTTGGTTGGCTTTATTGCCATCTTCTATTTCTTGTTGTGGCGCCCGCAGCAAAAGCGCGCCAAAGAGCATCGGAACCTGATCGAGAACTTGGCAAAAGGTGACGAAGTCGCAACCGGTGGTGGCCTGATGGGTCGCATCACCAAAGTCAGCGACGACGTGTTGACCTTGGAAATCGCCGAAGGTGTGTCTGTGTTTGTGCAAAAACCTGCCGTTGCAGTGTTGTTGCCAAAGGGCACTTTAAAGGACATGACTGGCGCTTAATCGCCCGAGAATTTTGTGATTCAACGTTTCTCTCTCTGGAAGACGATCGTCGTGATCGTCGCTCTGGTGTTGGGCGCCCTGTATGGGCTCCCCAACGGCTTTCCCGATGATCCCAGTGTGCAGATCTCACCTGCACGGTCCACCAGTGCCTTATTGGCCTCAGACCTCGAGCGGGCCGAAGCGGCCCTGGCAGAGGCTGGGATTGCGTCTGTCGGACGTGACTTGACCGATGCGCAGGCCCTGTTGCGATTTGATTCGGTTGAAACACAAATTTCTGCCAAAGAGGTCATCCAAAAGACCTTGGGGCCTGAGTTCATCGTGGCCTTAAACCTCGCGCCCACGACACCGGAATGGCTGCAATCGATTGGCGCCAACCCGATGAAGTTGGGTCTGGATCTCCGCGGCGGGGTGCATTTCTTAATGGAAGTGGACCTTGAGGCCGCGGTGGCGCAACGGCTAGAAGGCTATGCTTCAGAGATTCGGCAAATGCTCCGCAAGGAACGGATTCGTTTCCGTTCGGTCGATGTCGCGGCCGGTGGCGAGATTGCCATTCGCTTTTTGGATGCCGATACACGGGCCTCGGGCGTAGAGCGGATTCGTGACGAGTACACGGGTGTCTTCGCTTACCGTGAGACCGATGCCGAGGGGGCTGCCTTTTTAAATCTGCTGTTGGCCGAGGGTGAGATCGCCAACATTCATGACTATGCAGTCAGCCAAAACCTGACCACGCTGCGAAACCGAGTCAATGAACTCGGTGTCTCTGAACCCTTAGTTCAGCGCCAAGGGTCGAATCGCATCGTCGTGGAACTGCCCGGCGTGCAAGACACGGCGACGGCCAAGCGAGTGCTCGGTGCGACGGCCAACTTGGAGTTTCGTTTAGAAGCGCTTCCGGATGCACCGGTGAGGGAAACCCAGCAGTTTAAGTTCCGAGACAGCAGCCGCACGGCGGTACTGGAGCGAGACATCATCACCACAGGTAATTCGGTGAGTGATGCGCGCTCGAGTTTCGATGAAAACGGCATGCCGCAAGTAAACATCAATCTTGATGCCACCGGCGGGCGTCGCATGGGGGATGTCACCAAGACCTCCGTGGGTCGACGCATGGCGGTGATCTTTATCGAGTCGAGAACGCGCAATGAGGTCAATCCCGAGACCGGTGAAGTTGAGCAAATCCGCTTCAAAGAGCAGGGCATCATTTCGTTAGCCACCATTCAGGCGGTGCTTGGCAATCAATTCCGCATTACAGGATTAGACAGTGCCCGCGAGTCGTCTGAATTGGCGCTTTTGCTGCGTGCCGGTGCGTTGGCAGCCCCTATTTATTTTGTTGAGGAGCGGACCATTGGGCCGAGCCTAGGGGCAGCCAATATCGAAGCCGGCTTTAATTCTGTGGTCATTGGCTTTGTGCTGGTGATGCTCTTTATGGTCATCTTCTACCGTGGCTTTGGCATGATCGCTAACCTCGCGTTGGCCGTGAACTTGGTGCTTTTGGTGGCCATCATGAGCCTGTTCCAGGCGGTCCTCACGCTGCCGGGTATTGCCGGTATCGTCTTGACTGTGGGTATGGCGGTCGACGCCAACGTGTTGATTTTCTCTCGAATTCGGGAGGAACGGATGCGCGGCTTGGCCGATCCGCAAGCGATCCGTGTGGGATTTGAGCGCGC
>CAJXXD010000155.1 GCA_913062835.1 uncultured Gammaproteobacteria bacterium | reverse complement strand
CTAAAGCATCAACATCGATGTCGGCAAGCGCTGCGTCTTTAGGAAGGCCTTTGGCGCTTGTACGAACCTTGACCGATGAAAGGCCGGCCACCGTAAAGGCAATGCCATCCCCGAATGGAACAACATCGATCACGGCCCGCTCGCCGCGCACCGGACGCCCAAAAGCGTCGCTGTCAATCGCAACCCCCGCCTGATTGGCGTCAATCACTTGGCCAGAGGCACTTGGGGCCACATTGACCAACGAAAGGCCTTTCAGAACAAACGAAATGCCTTCCCCTGTCGAAATGACATTGATGCTGGTTGTCTGGCCAATGGAGGGTTTAGCAAAGCCATCCGCATCAACCGAGACAAACTGACTGGCCCCGTCAAAAACGATTTCTAGGGCATTGCCCAGGCCTTGGGGATCGATCAATAGGTTCGCCAGCGCACCCGCCCTGGAGCCTGCATTGTTGCCTGGTGTATTAAATGGGGCCGCATTAAGCGGCCCGGTATTTAGTAACACCTGTTATTTATACGGCAGTCGAGTGGTCAATGCCTGTTTGGTCTGCAACCAGCGTGTACTCACCTGAGTTATTAAAGGTCACAGATCCAAGCTCAGCACCGCCATAAGCAGTACCACCCGTCTCGGCACTGAAACCTCGCCAACCGTTCACGTTTTCACCTGCACCGACAATAAAGGTCAGGTCTTCAGTTGGACGGGTCAAGCCATCAACGGCGGTTGTCCATGACACGGCTTTGCGGCCATCGCCGACTTCTGCGCCTGTGCCATCAACCAATGCGATGTGTGTGATTAAAGATGCGCCATGATTGGCGATTGCGTTTAAGTAATTGCTGTTCATAGTTATGCCCACTTCCTAAGTTGAATGGTTTTTGGTGCCCAACCATCGGACACCGCTTTTTGTTTGGCGTCTCGTACCGCCAAGTCAAACTGTTGTTTATGAAAAAGTGCTTTGTCTGGATTGCTGTAGGGTTTGCCAGAATCGATCATCAGCCGGTATAGCGCCCCATGAACGATCGCCTCGTACCACTCCTCAGAAATATGATCCGGAATGGATGTTGATTGTCTTTGTGGCACCAACACGACATAAAGATCGACCGTGCCTTCTCGGTCTGGAATAGGCCAGAACCGAATCACCGGGTTGGAGCGCTCTAGGCCTTCAGAAAAATACCTAGGCTGACCTGAGGGTGCATTGATGATCTTGTGGTCTTCGACCTTGCCAAGCTCGACGTTGCGCCCCTTTTGGTCCTGATGGACCGCTGTTAACACCTGATCGACTCGACCGCCACCGGATGTCCGCAAACGAACCTGCTCGGTGCCTTTTTCTACATCAATTCGGCGCTTCTCACGCCAGATTCTGCTTTGTTTACAGAAATCCACGGCCGTTTGGTTAACCACGCGCTCGATGGCCCCAATGGGCGCCTCATAGCACTCACCGCGGACCTCATCGACAAAATCAGCGTATCTCACCGCAGCTCAACCTCAGCGTTGCGAACGCGGCGTGTTGGGTTGGTGACGGCGGCCACTTCGTTGTTTGTGCCCAGCTGGTTGTAGAAGGCCTGCTCGTGCATTTGTGCGCGAGAGACATTGCCAGCGTACTCAGCGTCTTTGGCCCAAGAGCGATACAGCACCCAATCAATGATGGGGTTGATGTACTGGTCATTGAGCTCCAGCGTATCGGTCTCTGAACTGACCTCAGCCGGGGTGGATGAGTATGCGATCTCCACATACCAGCCCGCCGGTGGGGATGGATAGACATAAAACGTCTTCCGATCGACCATCGGATCATAAATATAGTGCTGGACGTTTTGGCCTTGTTTCGTGTGCCAGTCTGGTGTTTCAGCATCGAGCGCTGATCTCAGTGTCGGATAGATCACTCGACCTGGTGTTTGGCCGTCAGTGCCCATGTTTCTGGTCACGCGCAGCAATGACAGACCGCTGGCTGGCAAGGATTGCTTAGATCCAGACTCCAATGCCACCGCTTCATTTCGGCTATTGGCATCAGGGCGCAGCAAGACAATTTGTTTTTGGGCGTCGTTGATGTAGTCGATCAACTCATCGACCGCCCACCGGACGTGCGTGGGGTCAGACAATAGCCGACCGCACCGCTCTAGAATTTCAGATACCAACATAATTACACCGTTAGGATGTCGCGATTGCGCTCAACTGTGGCCTGGCCAATGCCAGAGATCTCAGTCAGCTCATCGATGGATTGAAAGGGACCGTGCTCAGCGATGTGCTCAGCAATGGCTTCAGCAGTGCTTAAACCAATGCCGTTGGCCAATGAGGCAATAACCTCTGGCGTCGCTGTGTTAATGCTGATCTTTCCAGCTTCAGGCACGGGATGATCTTCGGCTGGCTCAGTGACGGGTTCAGGCGCCTTGGGCTTACGGGGCTCATGGTCCTCGATCACTTCCAGGTGCTTACTGTCCTCAGCCAGCTTCAATAGAATTTCGGTTGCGCGGAAGACTGCGCCGGTTTTACGGTTTTTAACAAACATGGTTTACCTCTTCGCTTTTTTTGCAGACGACTTTTTCTTGCCAGCCTTTTTCTTCTTTTTGGCCGTCTTTGCCGCATCACGAAAATCTTTATCGGTAGGGGCACCTTTAGCGCCAGGTTTCCTCATTTTTTCACCGGATCCGGCTTTAATCCGTTTGCGCTTGGCGTGTATGTTTTCGTAAAGACTCATGGATTACCTCAATAGGTATTGGCTAGTCAGAGCCATGAAGAAACCCCCGACCGGTTAAGGCCGGGGGCATCATGCTTAAGAGCCGCGTTTGCAGTAGAGAACACCCATGCAGTTAGGCTGTACGACTTCGAAACCGAAGACGTGCAGACCGCGTGCTTTGGTGCCAAACTGAGACTCAGAACGCATTGTTTCTGATTCAGTCAGCTGCGCAGCATAGGTCAAGGCTTCTTTCTGACCGAAGATGATGTTAGTCACCATATCCGGCTCTTGTTCGGTGCCGTCGTTGACCATAGCCAACTGGTTAGATGTGAACAGACGGATGCCTGCCACTTCACCGATAAAGCCTTTGCGATACATTTCTTGATCGCCGCCTTTGATCAACGCCTGGTTGTACGGTGATTCGTAGATAGACTGTGCAAACCAAGGTGGAATGACAGCCCAACGATCACTTGAAGGCGCTTTGGCTTCGTTCAAGACAGCCGCCCACTCGGAGATCTTGCCGACCACGTTTTCAGGCGTGACTGCAACAGGAGCACCGGCTTCACCCAGGTTGAAATAACCTGTGCGCTTACCAGCGTTAGCGCCTGCGTTAGCAGCGTCAACGTCAGCATAAACTTCACCGAGCACCAGCTCGTTGGTTGATTCAGTCAAGCGCTCACCAGCGTCTTGGGTCCACATTTGCATGTATTCCAAGTCAGCTTGTGCGCGGTCAACGTCTTCGACCAAGAAGTTCCAGTAGAAACCTTTGTCAATCACCAACTGGGTTTTGTTGACCTCTGGCACCTCAGTGTCAAGGGTCTGGCCCACTTGGTAAGGCTTGATGGTGATGTTGGGACCGCGACGGATGTTCACGGTATCACCCTGGCCTCGGATCTCGCCTTCGTAGTCGGTGTTGGCGATCTCTGTCAGGACAGCAGTTTCGTAGTGGTTGTTAAGAACCCGCGGAGACCAGATTTCTGGAATCAGCAGGCCACGGTAGTCGCGGTGCGAGCCC
>CAJXXD010000154.1 GCA_913062835.1 uncultured Gammaproteobacteria bacterium | reverse complement strand
AGCGATTAGAGACTTTTTCCGGGACTAGCGCAGGGTTTTTCGTTTCCCGGTCATTTGCAGGATGCGTCCGCTGATTTCTTCGACAGAGCGATCGGTGGTCGACAAAAACGGAATGGCGTGGCGGCGATACAGGGCTTCGACTTCTTTCACCTCAAACTGACATTGCCGTAGCGATGCATACCGTGAGTCCGGACGCCGCATTTCTCGAATCGCCTGCAAGCGCTCCGGGTCGATCGTTAATCCAAACAATTTGCCCTTATGTTTCCGCAGAATATCAGGTAGGGCGTCGTCGTCGAGATCGTCTTCCGTGATCGGGTAGTTGGCGACTTTGAGCCCATATTGCATCGCGAGATACAAAGAGGTCGGTGTTTTGCCCGAGCGAGATACGCCCACCAATACCAGATCGGCCTGATCGTAGTAGCGAATCCGTGCGCCGTCGTCGTTATCAAGTGCAAAGTTGATGGCATCAATCCGCCGGCTGTATTGGCCGTCTGGTGCGACGGCGTGGCTGACACCAACGGAATAATTTGAGCTTTTGCCTAACTCCCGTTCAAGGGGTTTCAAGAAGGTTTGGAAAATATCGACTAGAAATCCTTCGCAATGTGACAGCACATCTCGGACTTCTTGATTCACGATGGTGTCGAAGACAATTGGGGTCACGCCGAATTGCACGCCAGTCGCGTTAATTTCGGCGACCGCTTTTTTGGCTTTTTCTACGGAGTCCACATAGGGCAGCGTGATCTTTTCAAAGGTCACGGTATCGAATTGGCTAAGGAGAGCTTGTCCCAACCCTTCAGCAGTCAAACCGGTTCCGTCGGAAATAAAGAAAACAGGACGAATTTCGGAGGTCATATTCGGTTCCAAATCATTTATACTTGTCGGCTTTATCGACGACCATGGCGTATCGACGCTGTAGGGCATGGATGCACACTCGGCATTTAGTCTGCGTCAGTGGTTTCAAAGACACAAGACGGAAGGGGATTCCTGTTGGACAACTACATTCTCTGGTTTGATCAGCTCGGCATGCACGATGTGGAGCGCGTAGGTGGGAAAAACGCATCGTTGGGCGAAATGATTTCGAACCTGGCCGGTGCCGGTGTGAGCGTACCCAATGGATTTGCAACCACGGCTCACGCTTATCGTGAGTTTTTGGCTCACGAAAACTTGGCCGATCGAATCAATCAGGCATTGGCGGCGTTGGATGTTGAAGACGTTAATGCACTGGCTAAGACAGGCGCTGAGATTCGTCGCTGGATTATTGAAACCCCGTTCCAGCCGGCGTTAGATCAGGCCATCGAGCAGGCCTTTGCGCAGATGATCCAAGCCAATCCGGACATGAAGGTGGCCGTTCGCTCATCTGCCACGGCAGAAGACTTGCCTGATGCATCCTTTGCCGGACAGCAAGAAACCTTCTTAAATATTTCTGGTATCGATAATGTGAAATTGGCGATCAAGGAGGTCTTTGCTTCTTTGTTTAATGATCGCGCCATTTCGTATCGGGTTCACCAAGGATTTGCGCATGAGCTGGTGGCTCTGTCTGCGGGTATTCAGCGCATGGTGCGTTCTGAAACCGGTGCCGCTGGTGTGATGTTTACGATGGACACTGAGAGTGGATTCCGTGATGTGGTATTCATCACAGCAGCCTACGGCCTCGGAGAGACCGTGGTCCAGGGTGCGGTGAATCCGGATGAATTCTATGTACACAAGCCCACCCTAGATCAAGGCAAGCCGGCGATTTTGCGTCGCACGCGGGGTTCTAAACTGATCAAGATGGTATACGCAGACTCGTCGAAGCCAGGGCGTTCTGTCGATACGGTCGACGTTGATCTGGCTGACCGTCAGGTATTCTGTATTACCGACAGCGAAGTTGAAGCGTTGGCTCGGCAAGCCCTGATCATCGAAAAGCACTACGGTCGTCCGATGGACATCGAATGGGCCCGCGACGGTGACGATGGTCAGTTATATATCGTTCAAGCGCGACCTGAAACCGTTCAAAGCCAGCAGGATGGTCGCCAGATGGAGCGCTTCGTTCTGAAGCAAAAGAGCCAAGTGTTAGCCCAAGGCCGTGCGATTGGTCAGAAGATCGGTCAGGGTCCGGTGCGTCTTGTCAAAGACTTGTCACGGATGGATGAAGTGCAGTCAGGTGACGTGTTGGTAACCGATATGACGGATCCTGATTGGGAGCCGGTGATGAAGCGTGCTTCAGCCATTGTCACTAACCGCGGTGGTCGGACGTGTCACGCAGCGATTATTGCGCGTGAACTTGGTATTCCTGCAGTGGTCGGGTGCGGTGATGCCACTGAACTCCTGACGGATGGAGTTGAGGTGACTGTCAGCTGTGCAGAGGGGGATACGGGTCACATCTACGAAGGCCTTTTGCCTTATGACCACCGTGTGACCAGTGTCGATGCCATGCCCGAATTGCCGTTCAAGATCATGATGAACGTCGGTAATCCGGATCGCGCCTTTGATTTTCAGCGTTTGCCTCATGCCGGTATTGGCTTGGCACGTCTTGAGTTCATTATCAATCGCATGATCGGTGTGCATCCGCGTGCCTTGATGGACTATGACACTTTGCCAGCCGATCTGAAGGAAGAAATAGCAGAGCGAATTGGCGGGTATGCCAGC
Source organism: uncultured Gammaproteobacteria bacterium (assembly GCA_913062835.1). Taxonomy (GTDB): domain Bacteria; phylum Pseudomonadota; class Gammaproteobacteria; order Pseudomonadales; family Litorivicinaceae; genus HIMB30. The sequence goes on along the minus strand of CAJXXD010000154.1, from coordinate 1,067 downwards.
CCAACAGATTTCTATGTCGAAAAGTTAGTGGAAGGCATTTCAACGCTGGGTGCGTCTTTCGCGCCAGAGCGGGTGATTGTGCGTTTGTCTGACTTCAAGTCGAACGAGTATCGAAACCTCATTGGCGGTCCGTTGTACGAACCAGAAGAAGAAAACCCCATGCTGGGCTTCCGTGGTGCGTCTCGCTATATCTCTGAAACCTTCCGGCCCTGTTTTGAATTTGAGTGCCGTGCTCTGAAGAAAGTCCGGGATGAGATGGGCCTGACCAATGTCTCGATCATGGTGCCCTTCGTGCGGACTTTGGAAGAAGCCGCTGCCGTTATTGAGTTGCTGAAAGCCAACGGGCTTGAGCGCGGTAAGAATGGCCTCGAAATCATCATGATGTGTGAACTGCCATCCAATGCAGTGCTAGCGGAAGAATTCCTCGAGTACTTTGATGGATTCTCCATTGGCTCGAACGATTTGACCCAGCTAACACTTGGACTGGATAGGGATTCGGGTATCGTCGCTGAAGCCTTCGATGAGCGAAATCCAGCGGTTAAATTCTTGCTGTCACGCGCGATTCAGGCGTGTAACAAGGCGGGTAAGTACATCGGTATCTGCGGACAAGGCCCGTCGGATCATCCGGATCTCGCATTCTGGTTGATGGAGCAGGGCATTGACTCGGTGTCACTGAACCCAGACACGGTATTGGAGACCTGGTTCTTCCTCGCAGATGCTCGGGAAAATGGGTAATGAAGTCGACACCCGACTTGTGTGACCAGTACGGTGACGGATTGGTCGTCCTCGACCCGATCTTCGTGGGTTACGGCGGGCGTGAGTCATTCTTTGGCACGTGTGTCACGGTGAAGTGCTTTGAGGACAACTCAAAAGTCAAAGCACTGGCCTCAACACCTGGCGAAGGACGGGTGATGGTGGTCGATGGCGGTGGGTCACTGCGCCGTGCGCTGCTCGGCGATATGATCGCCGCACAAGCGCTTGCAAATGGATGGTCGGGTTTCATTATCAACGGAGCCGTGCGCGACGTGGACGTGTTGGGTGGGATGGATCTGGGCGTATTTGCCTTG
>CAJXXD010000153.1 GCA_913062835.1 uncultured Gammaproteobacteria bacterium | reverse complement strand
AGTCCTGAGTGTAAAGGAGTCTAAGGCAGACCGCCTACCGCCCAAAACGCGTCTTGATCTCAATCAACCAAAGACCCATGCTTACTCACTTCGAACCTAAGGAGTGTCGGTATCCATGTCAGAGTTGGATGTACGAGCCCAATTTGTATTGGCTGGGCTGGTGTTTGGTGTGTTGTATGGAGCGGTCGCGCAACCGACTCGTTTTTGTGTCCGTCGCGGACTGTCTGATCTGGCCGAAGGGAAGGGCGACCAGACGCTAACCGCTTGGTTTGCCGCACTCTTGGTGGCTTTGCCGATGACCCAATGGATGATGTTGGACGGTCACCTATCGACGGAGGGCATGGTGTATTTCCCGGCGTCGTTGTCGATTTGGACCACCGTGCTAGGCGCCGTGATTTTTGGCGCGGGTATGATGATGACCCGAGGCTGTCCGGCTCGGTTGTTGGTTTTAGCAGGCACTGGAAATCTCAGAGCCTGGTTTGGACTCTTCGTGATCGGTGTCTCTGCCTATGCCATGTTCAAAGGCTTAGCGGCTGAGACACGGGTTGGATTGCAGGCGACGGGTGCCTTGGAGTGGAGTACACAGTCCATTCTGCTGAGCGTGGAATCCATGGCGGTGATTTTGATTGCTGCGGTGGCGGTGTTATTGGCCTTTTTCACTTTTCGTTACGGGATCACGCGGGAAGTCCTCGGAGGACTTTGGGTGGGTACTTTGGTCGCGGGCGCATGGTCTGTGACGTCGGTCTTAGGTGCGGATGACTTTGATCCGATGGCCGCAATGTCTTTCAGCTTTGTGGTGCCGATTGGTGATGCCATGACTTATCTGCAATTGGCGTCAGGCTTGGAGCCCAACTTCAACGTCACGCTGGTGCTTGGCGTGTTAATTGGTGCCTTTGTGGTCAGTGTGATCCGCGGTGAGTTCGCGCTTCAGACCTTTGAATCGGCCGCCGATCATGGTCGGTATTTCCTAGGTGCTGCGATGATGGGTGTGGGTGGTGTGCTGGCGCTTGGGTGTAACACGGGCCAAGCAATCACCGGCTTGTCGACTGGCAGTGTATGGTCTGTGCTGGTTACCGTGGTGATTTTTGCCTCGGGTTATCTGACTCATAAACTATGGACAGGACGGAGCCACTGAGCGAGACACGGACTATGGAGACGGGTGTACCTGCCGGGCAGTTAAAGGACAAACAACGTCGCTTACGCGACGGATTTTCGGACAGCCTAGGTCTTCGGGTGCATCGGGCCATCAGTTGGTTGTTGCGTGCTGAACAGGAAGAAGCCGACCCAGACGCGGCCTTTGTCTTTTTGTGGATCGCGTTTAATTCCGCCTACTCCCAGGACATTGGCATCGCCTATCACGTGTCAGAAAAAGGCCGATTCAAAAGCTTTTTGAGCACCTTGTTGGCGTTTGATGACTCGGATCGTATTTATGACATCGTCTGGCGTCGGTTTCCGCATGAAATCCGTCTGATTCTTGAAAACCCCTATGTGTTTGGTCCGTTTTGGAACCATCAAAACGGCCTAGAAGGCCACGAAGACTGGGAAGAGCGGTTGGCGAGTTCGGTGAAAAAAGCCAAATTAGCCCTTGCCGACAAGGACACGGAGCGCGTATTGAATGAGCTCTTCGATCGGTTGTATGTGCTTCGTAATCAGATGATTCACGGCGGTGCCACCTGGGCTGGGCAAGTGAATCGGGCCCAAGTTAACGACGGCGTGGGGATTCTGTCTGCGTTGATTCCAGTCTTTGTCGATCTAATGATGGATCACCCAGATCATCCTTGGCGGGAACCGATTTATCCGGTGGTGTCTCGAGAGACTTAGAGCACCACGCCGGCCGATTTAAGGAGGCCGGTGAGGCTTACGACTACCAAGGCGATTCCAAGCACCCGGAAGAATAAGGGCGTTTCTTGGGCGACCAAGTAATCGTGCATGCGCTCGCCCATGAGGTGTCCGATCCATGCACAGGGCAAAAGCCACAGATGGTGTATCCACTGCAAATCAACCCCGGCAATCACGAAACTGATCAGCTTAATCAGCGTGAGCACCCACCAAAGCACAAACAGTGTGTTTCGAAGCTCTGTCTTCGCAACCTTTGAGGCGACCACAGGCACAATCAGCGGGGCGCCGGTCAAGGAAGTGCCCGAGACATAGGCGCCGAGCCCTAAGAAACCATACTCTTGCCACCGATGACGGAGGGTCAGCGGTCGGTTGACGATGTAACCAATGGCATAGGCCAAGACGATCAAAAATATGAGAGTGCTCATGATCACAGGCGGTAGGGTCAAAAGACCAATAACACCCGCGATTTTGGGGACTATCATGATGGCCATCGCGCGTTTTAAATACGGCCAGTTCACCGTGATCGCCCCGGAATGCTTGGTCTTCCGATGGCTTTTCACCATGATCAGCGTGGAGAAAAAAATCAGCTGCACGGCAATGATGGGTAGGAACACCAAGGGGTCGTTGACCACCAACAACAGGAAGGGGAGCGCGAGTACCGCGCCCCCGAATCCTAGGCCGCTTCGGACAAAACCTGACCACACAAAGATCAGGGCAATCGCTCCGTATTGAAATAAGGACAGGTGTTCCATGAGGATTGCGAGGATACTCCGGGCGCATCGGCTCGGCCAGTGACTGCTTGAATCTTTGTGAAATGACCAGATGGTGGTGGAAACATAGGAGACGCGCCGATGCCTCGATTGATCCCTTGGATTTTTGCATCCCTTGCGACCTCGGCGGTCGCATCTGAGATGCAGTCGATTGATGGATTTCTGATCGATCGATTCGAAGTGACAGTGTCAGAGTTTCAGCGTTTTGCCGATGCCACAGGGTTTGTCAGTCAGGCCGAACAGGCCGGCGGTGGAGAGGTCTACGAATTCGGGTGGCAACAAAAACAGGGCTGGGTGTGGTCTTCGCCCTTTGGTCGCCCGGCGCATCCTAACGAACCAGCGGTCCATGTGACCTTCGATGAGGCAGAGGCCTACTGCCAATGGCGGGGTGCGCGATTACCTACCGATGAGGAATGGATGAAGGCAGCCTATACCGAATACCGCACCACACCTCCGGCACCCTTCGAGGCGGGAACCACCTATCCTTATCCAACCGGTCACTCACCGCTTGGAGCCAATTGCTTGGGTGACTGCGGTGATCTTCCGCGGCTGGGTTACGCGTCGCTTCTGGATCGAGGCCTTGGTCCCGTGACGGCTGGAGTGTCAAAGCCGGGTGTGAATGGGCTTTACGATATGGGGGCCAATGTGTGGGAGTGGGTTCAAAGAGGCTCGGGCCGGATTCAGGGCACACGGGGCGGCAGTTGGTGGTATGGCGCCGGTCGGATGCACAAGGACGACACGGCCAGTAAGCCAAGAGACACCGCCGTGGTGTATATCGGGTTTCGGTGTGCGGTGGATGAATAGGGCCGATGAAAACGTCTCGGCCGGGTCAATGTGAACTCTGTGCGCGTGCGGCGCCACTCACGCAGCATCATTTGATCCCTAAGCGGTTGCATCGGAATACCAAGATACGGAAGCAGTATGGTGTCGATGCACTCAGAACTCAGATCGCGTGGTTGTGCTTGCCATGCCACAAACATATCCATCGGTGCATCAGTGAGCGAGATCTTGGATTACACTACGCCTCAGTGGCTCAATTGAGAGACCACCCCGAAGTGGCGGCCTTTGTCGATTGGTTGGCCCAAAAACCCGACGACTTCGCTCCTCGGTTATCGCGACGAAAGAGAATGACATGAGCCTAGCACCCAGTGA
>CAJXXD010000152.1 GCA_913062835.1 uncultured Gammaproteobacteria bacterium | reverse complement strand
GAGCCCAGAGGCGGCAACCGATCAGGCGTTTCAGCGCATTGAGGCCATTGTTGCGCATGAATACTTCCATAACTGGTCGGGCAATCGAGTGACCTGCCGTGACTGGTTCCAACTGAGTTTGAAAGAGGGATTCACCGTCTTCAGAGACAGTGAGTTCTCATCCGACATCAACTCACGTGCGGTCAAACGGATTCAAGATGTGAACTTCTTGCGCTCGGCGCAATTCACCGAAGACAGTGGACCCACCGCACATCCTGTTCAACCGTCTGAATATTTGGAGATTTCCAATTTTTACACCCTCACTATTTATGAGAAGGGTGCAGAAATTGTTCGTATGATCAAAACTCTGCTCGGCCCAGAACTGTTCAGACAGGGCAGCGATCTATACTTCGCTCGGCACGACGGGCAGGCGGTGACCATAGAAGATTTTGTGAAGGCCATGGCGGACGTCTCTAAACGAGACTTTACCCAGTTTATGCGGTGGTACCGCCAACCGGGCACGCCGGTGTTATCCGTGGCTGTGGCTCGGACGGAGACCGGTGTACAGCTCACCCTGACCCAATCACCCCCTTCGGTGGCGGGAGAAACGACCCATAAGCCTTACCTCATCCCTGTGAGCCTGCAGATTTTCGACCGGCATTCGGGGGAGATTTTAGTGCCAGAACAGCTGGTCGAGCTGACGGATAACTCGCTCACGGTGGATTTGCCGGTGCCGCACGGCGACCCGGTGGTTTCGATTCTCCGCGGCCTCTCAGCTCCCGTGAAGTTAGCCTTTGATCGACCCATTGATGACCTGATTGCATCGGCACGTCATGATGACGATGGAGTGAATCAATGGGATGCGATCCAAACTCTGTATCTGGAAGCCATTGCCGATCAGCTCGCCGGGGGAGTTGAAATTACCGCCCAGGTGGTCGAGCTCGTGGCCTCACTGATTAAGGAACCGGCTCGTATCCAAGACCCCGCTTGCCTCGCAGAAATGCTCATACTGCCGCAGGACGCCATTCTCTGGGATCGATTCCAGCCCGCTGACCCGCAAGCCTTGGTGGCGGCGAGAAAAGTGTTACGTTCGCAACTCGCCAGCGAGTTGTCTGCTGAGTGGCAAGCTCTGTATCACGCGATGCAGGTGGATGGCCCCTATACCCCTGAGGCGGACGCCATCGGTCGTCGCAGCTTAGCCATCACGGCGCTGGGATACTGGGCACGGAGCGAACCGATTGACTCCGTCTTGAGGGCGAAATTTGACACCGCATCGAATCTTACCGAACGATTCGCGGCCTACCGCATTGCGCGTGCCGAATGCAGACCCGAGACGGGCGAGGCGTTGTCTGATGCCTTTTTTGGGTCTGCACAGGCCGATGAGGTGCTCGACCTATGGCTGTCAACGGAATCGGTCAACGAGTCAACCGCCACACTCGAGCGCGTTCAAGCGCTGACCGAGCATCCACGGTTTGAATGGAGCAACCCCAATCGGGTACGCGCCGTGGTGGGTGCGTTTGCGGCTCGCAACGTCAAAGCATTTCACACAGAGGCCGGTTATCGCTACCTGGCAAACGTCATCCTTAAGCTGGATGCCATGAATCCGCAAATTGCAGCACGCATGGTCAATCCACTGTGCCAATGGGGCAGACTGGCGGAGCCTTATCAAACGTGGATGGCTGATGCATTGGATGAACTCGCTGTCATGAAACTGTCAAAGGATTTGTTTGAAATTATCGATAAGAGTCGGAGAACGTAAATCAGCGAACGAGGTCGATGATCACCATGAATGACACCAAAGCTTACACGGAGATCATCGAAGCCTGTCAGCTTCCTCAAGAGGGAGCTCAGTTCGCCGCTTGGTTCGTCGACTCATTGTCCGGAAACGACCTTAAGCGTATCCCAAGGTCAGACCTCGTTGGCGCAATTCGTTACGCCTACTCACTGATCACGGCGTCATCCACAGTGCCTGTGACGCTACTCAACCCCAAATACGATGAGCTCGGATGGCAGAGCGAATCCACCGTCTGTGTTATCTCCCACCCCGACATGCCGTTTTTAGTGGATAGTGTGCGGATTACACTGGCCAACATGGGCGTGGCGGTCCACCTTCAAGTGAATTTGGTCTTCACGACCGCGAGAAATACGAAAGGGCAGGTCACAACGTTCAAGGCCCCCTCACTTAACGATGATGAACCCAGACATAGCCTGGTGTGGCTTGAGATTGACCGGACTACCGACCCCCAAGTCATGCAGCGAATCAAAGTGGCGCTGCAGTCTGTGTTGGAGTCGCTTAAAACTGTGGTCTCGGACTTCCCCGCGCTAGAACGCACAACGCAGAAGCTCGCTCAGCAATTGATTGGGTCTTCTGACCCACTAAGCGATCAAGCCGGCCGTTTCTTGGATTGGCTTTGTGACGACCACTTCACGTTTTTAGGGTACGAATACCACAGCCATGCAAGTGGCGAAGGTGCCTCCGATGACGGACCCAAGCCGCTTGGATTGAGCCGACGAGGGTCCTTGTGCGGCACCCAAAAGTGTCGCGACCTCGACCTCTCAATGCGCGATGACCAGGGGCCCTTAACTTTCGCTAAGGCGCCTGAAAAGTCACCGATTCATCGATCGGTCTACCCGGATGTCATTGCGTTGGCTGATAAATCGCCAGATGGGCAAATCCAAGGCGAACACCGCCTGATCGGTCTGTTTACGGCACGGGTGTATTTACGACCGGCACACGAGATCCCGCTAGTGGCCGAAAAATTGACCGCCATCGAAGAAATGGCGCGATTTGTACCCGGGTCTCACAATGCCAAAGTGTTACAACAGATCTTGCAGGTCTACCCTCGGGACGAGCTATTTCAAACGCCCACAGATACCTTAGCTGAGACTGCAATTGAGATCGTGAAATTGCACGAACGCAATACGGTACGGTTGTTTATGAATCGAGATCGCTTTGGGTTTTTCTGCTCTGTATTGCTTTACATCCCCCGCGACCTCTACACAACTGAAGCACGTATCAAAATCCAAGCAGCACTGGCTCAGGCCCTCGGAGCCGATGAGGCGTCTTTTAATACGTATTTTTCGGAGAGCGTGTACGCTCGTGTCCAAATGATTTTCAGGCTAACCCCGTCAGCGCCCGAGGTGGAGGCGCCCACGTTGGAACGATTGGCCACCGACATTCTGCTTCGATGGGAAGACCAGTTTCAGCAGGCGTTGGAAACCGAATTTGATGAAGAGCATGCGCATTTATTGTTTGCGCGATACGGCAAAACCTTCAGCGCGGGGTACCGCGAAGATTTCACCCCACGTCGCGCGGTATTTGACGTGCAGCAAATTGATCGACTCACGAGCGACAAGCCGGTCGATGTCGCGCTCTATCAAGAACTCGGGGATACCCAAGATCGATTTCGTCTAAAACTTTACGCCCTCAACGAACCCGTGCCGCTATCAAGCGCCTTGCCCTTATTGGAAGACTTGGGGGCCTGGGTGATTTCCGAAACCCCCTATGTTCTACGAACCCAATCGCAATCTATTTGGATTCATGATTATCAGTTGACGCTCCCAGGCGGTCGAGACTTAACAGAAATCCGTACTCTGTTCCAAGAGGCGCTCTTAGCCGCTTGGTCTGAAGAGATCGAGACTGACAGATTCCAGCGACTGGTGGTGCTATCGGCTTTGGCATGGCGGGATGTGATGCTGTTGCGCGCTCTGTCGGCCTACATCAAACAAATCGGATTTGAGTTGTCATTGACCTGGATGGCAGACACCCTGAGCCACTATCCA
>CAJXXD010000151.1 GCA_913062835.1 uncultured Gammaproteobacteria bacterium | reverse complement strand
CGGCTGCCTGACTCAATAGACGCCCATACAAACGAAGCGCCCACACCCCAATAGCAACAAAAGCCACCATCGCCATCGGGAACAAAAATTCCACCACCGACCAAAGTCCTGGCACAAAGAGAGCGCCTACGATGAAACTGATATTCACTGTCATCGCCAAGGTCAGCGGCATGGCTAGGGTCTGGACCTGCATCGGACTCGACGTAAAGGCCGCATGGTCCGGTGTGTTCTTAAATTGCGACCACATACGGAAATTCAGCACCAACAACCGAAGGTGCCAGACCACAAAAAAGGCCACACCTGTCAGAGCCGCCAAAATCATGGTTTGCGTCACAAAACTGCCCGTCTGAAACGCCAAGACCCAGTCACTAAAGAGCGGGATCGGCTGATTGGGGTGAGGGATCCAAAACATCAGCATCAAGAAGAAACTGACCGCAAGGCCGCCGGCGCCTAAGGCCGCTAAAAAATACAAGGGGGAATACATCTCAACACTCCTCAGTCAAACAGGCGTCTTATTATCCGGAATGCAAGATCGTTTATTGTGATTTAGTCACATTTTCAGCGAGCGCCAGCAGTTTGGCATGATCTAACAAGTCGATCCGACCGCGATGCAGTCGACACAATCCGTGATCGGCCATCCGCTTCAGTTGCCGACTGATCACTTCGCGCGAGCTGCCTACTGATGCCGCCAATTGGTGATGCGATGCGTTGACCTCGTTCGCATGGTTACCCAGCTCAAGCAACCGCTCGGCCAAGCGAGACTCAACCGAACGAAAACACAAATCGTGAATATCTCGGACAAAGTGAAAACAGCGCTCAGACAAGGCGGCCACGATCAGTCTTTGCAGGGCGGGTGATTCCCGATACAAGGTCTTAAAGCGCGCCGCATCCATCCAACCGATCAGTGAATCAACCTCGGCGGTGGCCGTTGCTTGATAATCGCGGTCATTGAGTAAGTTGGTCAGCGTGTGCACGCACAGTTGTCCAGGTTCGACCCGATACAGCACTTTCTCTCGGAGACCGTGAACTAAGGACACTTGGACCGCCCCTGAAATCAGCACCGCGAATCGATGACAGGAGACACCGGGACGAAACAACTGGTCTCCGGCCGCGACCTGCTGGGTGTGCATAGACGCAAAAAAACCGGCCACAGTGTGCCGGTCTTCTTGGGTTAGCGAACTAAACAGCCCTGACAGCGCTCTGGCTGAATCGACTCCAACCGTTGCACTGTCCACGGCCATCGCTTATTTAACGTCGAGCTTTTCCCGGATACGGGCGGCCTTACCAGACAGCTCACGCAAGTGATACAGCTTCGCTTTGCGAACGTCACCGCGACGCTTCACTGTGATCGAGTCAATCAGAGGCGAATGCAACTGGAACGTACGCTCCACACCCACACCGTGAGAGATCTTACGTACGATGAAGCTTGAATGCAGGCCTCGGTTCGACTTGGCAATCACCACGCCTTCGTATGCCTGAAGACGCTCACGCGTACCTTCTTTTACTTTCACCTGAACCACTACCGTGTCACCGGGCGCGAACGCAGGTACGTCTGTCTTCATTTGCTCTTGATTGAGCGCTTCGATGATCGGATTCATGCTCACGGCTTTGACTCCCTAATAAATTCTTCAAGCAACCCCTGGTCCTCATCCGACAGTGATTGCCGCTCTACTAACTCTGGTCGACGAAGCCACGTACGCCCAAGCGCCTGTTTTCGTCGCCAACGAGCAATTTGTCCATGATGGCCGCTGAGCAACACATCCGGGACGCCATGCCCGTCAATCATTTCCGGTCGGGTGTAGTGCGGGCAATCCAACAGCCCTTCACTGAATGAGTCCTCTTCCGCACTGCGGTCGTGACCCAATACCCCCGGAACCAACCGCCCCACTGCGTCCAAAAGCGCAATGGCTGCCGGTTCCCCGCCGGAGAGCACAAAGTCTCCCAGCGAAATCTCTGCGTCGATGTCGAGCTCGATCACCCGCTCATCGATGCCCTCGTAGCGCCCTGCCACCAGAATCACGGACGGCCATTGGGCCATCTCAGTGACACGCGCCTGCGTTAAGGGCGCACCCTGTGGACTGAGGTAGACCACTGGGGCATCCGGCATCTCGCCCTTCGCCTCGCCAATGGCCCCCCGCAAGGGTTCCACTTTCATCAGCATACCGGGGCCGCCCCCATAAGGCCGGTCGTCCACCGTCTGATGCACATCAGCAGTATGTGCCCTCGGATTGAAGGTCTTTAGTTCCAACAACCCATCCCGTATCCCGCGTCCGATGACGCCATGACTGAGTGCATCCTCAACCATGTCGGGAAACAGGGTGACCACACCCCACTTCATTTAAAACTCCGGGTCCCAGTCGACTTGAACCACGCGTCGATTCAAATCCACTTGCAAAACCGTCATTGGCCCACTCCCAATCCCGCTAATATTCGTTTCACCACCGCATTGGGGCTAGCCCGCCCAGTGGATACCTGCACTCCTGCGCATTCCGCATACCAGGGCTCGCGCTCAGTCGCCATGGCACGCAATTTCGCCTTAGGGTCGTTGACTTGCAATAAGGGACGGCCCTTATCGTGCCTCAGGCGTTCGTACTGCGTTTTCAAATCCACTTTCAACCAAATAACCGATGGCTTATGTGCCGTTAATAGGGCTCGATTTTCAGGCCGCGCGACGACACCGGCCCCCGTCGACAATACAATGCCGGGCCGATCAACCAAATCCACCAGCGCCTTGGACTCACGATCACGAAAGCCAGTCTCGCCTTCCACATCAAAGATCCACGGAATGTCTGCGCCCGACCGCGCTTCAATCTCCTCGTCCAGATCGATAAATGTGAGATTCAGTGACGTAGCCAATAAACGTCCCACAGTAGTCTTGCCGGCGCCGGTGGGGCCGATCAAAAAATAACTGGTCGCACTGGACGTCATGGAACCTCTGACTATAAGACGCGGGGTGTGATGAATATTAACAGCTCTGACTTAAAGGAACGATGCTCTGTTGAGCGAAAGGCTCGGCCTATCAGGGGAATGGCCGATAGCCCAGGCACCCCGGTGGTAATTTCTTCTTCTTTGGATTCATAAATGCCACCCAATACCAGAGTTTGCCCAGGGTCGACCGTGACTCGTGTATTCAGCTCGCGCGTATCGATTGCAGGCCCCTGGGCGGTGCTCAACTGACTGACCTGATCTTGGCGAATATCGAGCGTCATTTCGATCCGGCCGTCTTCCCTCAGAATAGGCGTGACCTTGAGTTCCAACACCGCATCCTTGAATTCAGTTCGACTTTGACCGTTTTGGTCAACGGTGACAAACGGCAATTGTTCTCCCTGTCGAATGGTGGCCGGTCGTCGGTTGCTGGTCACAATCCTCGGCTCGGAGATCACTTCCCCACCACCGGTGGCTTCAATGGCTTGCAGCTCCAATGCCAACAGCCGTGGATCCGATACAAAGGCTAAAGAAAGCGCGCCGGCAGAGGGGTCCGGCGGCGAGCCCGCAGTTCGCCCAGAGACCCCGCTTCGCCCATTCTCTCCGGTAGCGAACGACCATTGCACACCGAGTGCTTGCCGTACCTGTGTGTCCATTGAGACCAGCTTCGCTTCAATCAGAATTTGTGAGACCTCCACATCTAACACCTGAATCAAGGCGGCCACTGCCCTGACTTGGGCCACATCCCCTGTCACCACAATCCGATTGGTATCTGGGTCGGCGACCAAAGAAAGCGACGCTTGATTATCCCAGCCCGCGTCCGATAACAAATTTAAAATTTCAGTTGCTT
>CAJXXD010000150.1 GCA_913062835.1 uncultured Gammaproteobacteria bacterium | reverse complement strand
CCACGCCGCCAGCGCCATAGCCCTCGTACATGAGCTCTTCGACATTTTCGTTGTCACCGCCACCCGCTCCGCGCTCGATAGCTCGCTGAATGGTATCTTTTGTCATATTGGCTGAGAGGGCTTTATCCACGGCTGCGCGCAAGCGCGGATTGTCGGCAACTTCTCCGCCCCCTAACTTCGCAGCCACCGTAATTTCCCGGATCAGCTTGGTAAAGATTTTCCCGCGCTTCGCGTCTTGCGCGGCTTTTTTGTGCTTAATATTGGCCCTTTTGGAGTGACCTGCCATTACATCGACTCCGCTTTTTCCTGACGAATCCGAACCCCAACTTCTTTCAATTGCTCTGCACTCACGGCACCAGGCGCGTCGGTCAGCAAACAAGTAGCCGACTGGGTTTTCGGGAAGGCAATCACATCACGGATCGACTGTGCACCGAGCATTAGCATCACGAGACGATCCAGTCCGAAGGCCAAGCCGCCGTGCGGAGGGGCACCGTAACGAAGGGCATCGAGCAAGAAGCCAAACTTCTCACGCTGTTCCTCAGGCGTGATGTTCAATACGCTAAAAACGGCTTCCTGCATTCGCTGGTCGTGAATACGAATCGACCCACCTCCCAATTCGGTGCCGTTTAACACCATGTCATAAGCCCGCGACAAAGCCGCCAATGGATTCGCTTTCAGCACCTCGGCTGTCACCGTGGGCGCTGTGAATGGATGGTGTAGCGCCGCCACCTGTCCGTCGCCTGCGTCTTCGAACATCGGGAAGTCAACGACCCACAAAGGCGCCCACTCATGCGTCAGTAAATTCAAATCGTGACCCACCTTGATACGGAGCGCACCCAAGGCATCGGAGACCACGCGCTCCGAGTCGGCACCAAAGAACAAGATGTCGCCATCGGCCGCGTCGACGCGATCCATTAAGGCCCAAATCACAGACTCGGGCATGAACTTGAGAATAGGGCTTTGCAGTCCGTCCAGCCCGTCTGCACGCGCATTGACCTTGACCCAGGCCAACCCCTTCGCACCGTACTGCCCAACAAACTTGGTGTAATCGTCGATTTCTTTCCGTGAAATCGTTGAGCCACCGGGCACTTTTAATACCGTCACTCGACCCTTAGGGTCGGTCGCCGGCTCACGGAATACTTTAAAGTCGACCTCCGCCATCAGGTCTTTGATGTCCACCAACTCCAAGGGAATCCGCAAATCGGGTTTGTCGCTACCAAAGCGTGCCATGGCCTCGGCGTAGGGCATCCGCGGGAAAACACCCAAATCCACACCCATCTCCTTGATAAACAATTCCCGAATCATTTGTTCGGTCAAGTTCATGACGGCGTCTTCGTCAACGAAGGACATCTCCAAATCGATCTGCGTAAATTCCGGCTGACGATCGGCGCGAAGATCCTCATCGCGGAAGCATTTGGCAATTTGAAAATAGCGATCAAGGCCCGCCACCATCAACAGCTGCTTGAACAACTGTGGAGACTGAGGCAAGGCAAAGAACTCTCCCTTATGCACCCGTGATGGCACGAGGTAATCTCGAGCACCCTCGGGAGTCGCCCGAGTCAAAATAGGCGTTTCAGTGTCGACAAACCCATGGTCTGCCAAGAAATTCCGCACAAAGGTAGAGACACGCGAACGCAACATCAAATTCGACAACATCTCAGGACGACGCAAATCCATATAGCGATGCTTTAAACGCACCTCTTCGCCGACCTTGGCATGTTCGTCTAATTGAAACGGCGGCGTATCGGCCGTGTTGAGCACCGCGACCTCACGGCCTAGCAATTCAATCTCACCGGTCGCCATATCCGCATTAACGGTCCCTTCAGGGCGCGCTCGCACCAAACCAGTGATCTGCATCACCCATTCAGAGCGCGCTCGGTCGGCTGTGGCAAATGCCTCGACGGTGTCCGGATCTACTACCACTTGCAATACCCCATGCCGATCTCGGAGGTCTAAGAAAATGACACCGCCGTGGTCTCGACGACGATGCACCCAACCGCACACGGTCACTGTGTCTCCGATCAGGGTGGCATTGAGGTCGCCGCAATAGTGGGTACGCATGAATGGTTATTCCTTTCGTTAATGAGGGCCTATGCGGCCGAATCCGTTTTTTTAGAGGTCGATGCCGCCGGTTTATCGGCTGGCTTCTTGTCTGTTGCGGTGGAAGACTTTCCGTCTCCCGCAAGATTTTTCTTTTTGTCGCCGGTCTTAAAGTCGGTTTCGTACCAACCGCCACCGGTCAGACGAAATCCTGCCGCACTGATCTGCTTTTGCAATTGCGGCTCACCGCACTCAGGACAATCCACCAAAGGGGCGTCCGACATTTTCTGCAACGCTTCATGCGTCGCACCGCAGTGCGCACATCGGTATTCATAAATTGGCATCGCTAATCCTCTTGAGCAAAGTGCCAAAGCACCAAAGTATAGCGGGCTCAGGCCCATCCCAGAACCCAAAATCGCAAAGTGAGGTCGGTTTAACAGTTTTAAAGCGGATCGTCTTCGGCTGTCAGCGTTTCTAAGCACATCGCCAGTGCTGCTTCCACGGTCGCGGCACGAACGGCTGCACGATCACCCTCGGCTTGCAACAGGCGACTGAAGACACCCTCGCGATCGGCCAACCCAATCCACACCGTACCCACTGGCTTTTCTTCAGATCCCCCACCGGGCCCTGCGATCCCTGTGGTGGCGATGGCCCAGTCCGTATTCAACAACCGACGGACCCCAAGGGCCATTTCCGACACCACCTCTTCACTGACCGCGCCATAGCTCAACAAGGTCTCGTGAGACACGCCCAAGACGTCGGTCTTCACCCGATTGTCATAGGCTAGGACGCCGCCGGTGAAATAGGCCGACGAACCCGCCTCTGAAGTCAATGCCGCGCCGACCATTCCCCCGGTACAACTCTCTGCCACAGACAAGGTCAAACCCTGCTTAGTCAGAAACTGAGTCAGTTTTTTTAACGACATCTGGTTATTTGGGGTCATGTTAGTTCTCCTAGGCGCGGTATCATCGCAGAAATAAGTCGAAAAAGGAGCGCATAGGGACCCACATTGGCAAAGACCGATGACTGCCTCTTGGGCAGAGCCGAGCCTCGTGTCACACTCTCAATTTGTTTTGAACTCAGTAAACACCATGCCGACCGACACCCCCACGCACACACCGATGATGCAACAGTACTTGGCGATCAAGGCCGAGCACCCGAATGCCTTGGTGTTTTATCGCATGGGCGATTTTTACGAACTCTTTTTTGACGATGCCAAACAAGCAGCCGCCACCCTCGACATCACACTAACCGCCCGAGGTCAGTCGGCCGGCGAACCCATTCCTATGGCAGGCGTTCCCTACCACGCCGCTGAAACCTACCAAGCCCGTCTGTTGCAAGCTGGATTCTCGGTGGTTGTGTGTGAGCAAGTCGGTATTCCTGGCGAGAGCAAAGGTCCCGTGGCCCGTGAAGTGACACGGATCTTGACCCCTGGCACAGTCACAGACGACGCTTTTGTCGAGGCCAGTGACGATTTATGGATCGTCGCCATTTCCCAAGACGCGTTCACGCTATCGGCCTGTTTTGGATCCGTTGGCCGAGGTGAATTGGTCATTCATGACCGGCTTGATGACACCGGTTTGCGCGCTTTGCTCTCACGCATGCGGCCCCGCGAGTGCCTGACGCAATCCTCGCCACCTGCAGGCTTTGAGGGCCGCATCATTGAAACCCCCGCGTGGCACTTCACGCGAGACACCCTTAGTCGCGAACTTGAACGCACCTATGGCGTCTCGGATCCTAGCGGACTTGGATTGGCGGACGTGT
>CAJXXD010000149.1 GCA_913062835.1 uncultured Gammaproteobacteria bacterium | reverse complement strand
GCAGTAGCCACAGCGAAGCGGGCAGCCGGTCAAACGAATAAAGGTCGTCGGCCAGCCCGCAGTCAGCGCCTCACCTTGAAGGCTGGTGAAAACTTCCGTTATACGCAGTGATGCCGATTCGGCCATGAATTGGCCTCAGTTGATTGCTTCGAGTTCGCGTTGCGCCAACCCTGCTTCCACGCTCTCTGGCGCCTGGTTGATCACTTCTTGCAAAATCGCCCGGCCACCCTGCAGGTCTTGGTTTTTTACCAACAATTTACCGAGCTTCACCTTCACTTGAAGAATCCGCCGGTAATCTGGCGCGAGCTGTGTCAAATTCCGAAATTCTTCGATCGCATTGGCATCTTGTCCCTGCACGTCAAAGACCTGACCCCGCCAAAAGCGTGCGTCCAAGACCAATGGGCTGTCTGGATACGTCTGGATAAAGTTGGCCATCGCGTTTAACGCTTGGTCAAACTCCCGGGCACGAATGAGCTCAAAGGCTTGATTGTATGCATCCTGATCCGAAACCGACGGCGCATTGCTTTCCGAGGCAGTACTGACCGTTCCACCGATCACCACAGGCGCAGGCGCCCCACCGGCGGTTGAGACTGCAGTCTGCGCATCGCGTTGCACGCGGACTAACTCCCCGAGACGCTCGTCGAGATCTAGGTAGCGCTGCTTTTGGTCTTGGCTCATTTCTTGAAGCTGGAAGGACAATTCTTCCATCAATCCACGAAGTGCCTGTGTCTCCTGGCGCAACTGCTCAAGTTGCAACAAGAGTTCACCCTGCGCCTGTCGAAGCCCTTGGGCGTCGACACTCTCAGCCTGAGAAAACGAAGACGCCGCGGTCAAAATGACGGCGGCGCCTGTAGCAATAAACCTGCGCATTGATTACTGGTAAATCAACTCAACGCGACGGTTGCGTTCCCAACCGCTCTCATCACGTGTCAGAGACAATGGACGCTCTTCACCGTATGAGATGGTTTCGATCTGTGTGCGGTTCACGCCTTGGATCACTAGATAGCGCGCGACTGCATTGGCACGACGCTCGCCGAGTGCCAAGTTGTAGGCGCGAGTACCGCGCTCATCAGCGTGTCCTTCTAAACGAACCTTGGCATTCCGATCAGCCGACAAAAACTTGGCGTGGGCATCCAAATCATCCAATGCCTCTGGCTTCAAGTCAGATTTGTCGAATTCAAAGAAAAACAGGGTATCGGCGGCCATCGCAGACGCTTTGAACTCGGCGATTTCTGCAGCAGAGAACGCAGACGCGCTGTCCGATGCGGCACCAGTGACAGACCCATCTACACCTGCAGCCCCATCGACACCGCCTTGATTTACTTGGCCCGCACAGCCTGCAAGCACGGCCAAGACCGCAGCCAAGCCGGCAATTTTTGCTTGCTTAAACACATTCATTTCCTCACCCCTGTCATTCATTTTTTAGTGAATTTTGGTCAATCTAGTTAAAAAACGGGCTCCACGCGGGCTCCCGCACACTCTCGCTCACCGAAGGTAACCGAACTCTCACCCTTCCGTCCATCGAAACAAGCCCCAGAAGGCCCCGCTCCTCATCCGATGTTGCATAAATTAGCATAGTTCCATTAGGTGCAACACTCGGTGATTCATCCAGATCGGTTTCAGTCAGAATCCGCATTTCCCGCGTGTTAATGTTCATGCGCGCAATGTGAAAGCGCTCATTCGTGCGATGCACGAAGACAATAGATTCACCGTCCGGCGTAAAGGCCCCATTACTGTTGTAGTCGCCGTCAAAGGTGACCCGTCGAACGCTCTTGTCGGCCACATTCATCAAATACAACTGCGGCTTACCTCCCCGACTCGACGTAAACAGAATTGAACGGCCATCGGGCGACCAAGACGCTTCGGTGTCGATCGCAAAGTGGTTGGTCATGCGATCAAGCTCGCCGGTTCGTAGATTAGCGACATAAATCTCGGGATTGCCGTCTTTAGACAGTGTCAGCACCAACTTCCGGCCATCGGGGCTGAACTTAGGTGCACTGTTTAACCCTGGGAAGGCCGTCACTTGCTGAACCTCACCGGTCGCCAAGGTTTGCACATAAATCCCCGCACGCTTTCCACGGAAACTCATATAGGCCACACGGGAACCGTCTGGGGACCAAGCTGGAGACAAGATAGGCTCAGACGACTGGAAGATCGTTCGCGGACGGCCGCCGTCTGCATCGGACAAGATCAATTTAAACGTTTGATCCTTCTCTGATCGCCGCTCAGCGGATACGTACAATAAGCGCGTTGAAAAGATCCCTTTGATGCCGGTCAGCGCCTCATAGATTCGATCTGAGATGAAATGCCCGATATCTCTCAGGGTGTCTTCGCTGCCTGGAATTTGCTCGGTGAACAGCACCCGCTCCCCGTACACATCGTGGAGTCCATAAGTCACCTGCAATTGGCCGCCGACACGGCTAATGCCGCCAACCACCGTGTATTCCGCATCGATCGCTCGCCAATCACGGTAAAACACCTGATCTGTCGGCCCCGGAAGCGATAGCATGTTACCGCGATCAACGCGCATGAATTGACCGCTACGTTCTAAATTAGACTCAATCAAACGAGCCACATCCACATCGAGTAAGCCGCCGGCTTGAACCCTAAACGGAACCACGGCAATTTTGATGGGGTTTTCAATACCGCGGGTGATTTCAATCACCAGTTCGGCCCGAGCGGGGGTCGCCAGGATCCAGGCCAACACACACCACACTAGATAACGCATCAATCCTCCGGTCTGAACTTCACAGTCAGTGTTCTAAATTTTTCTTCAAAGGTGCGTGCATCAAACTGCTTCACCTCATGGAAGGGTGCGGCCCGTTGCACAGCAGTCAAGCCTGACCGATCAAATAATGCATCACCACTGCCCTTCACCACGCGAACATCCACCAGTTCTCCATTAGATGCCAACGACATCCTGAGATAGACCTCCAAGCCCCCGGTAAAGGCCACAGGGCGTCGCCAGGCCTGCGTAATGCGGGTAGTCATCGCATCCAAGACATTGGCTGCAGCTTTTTCGGCTGCTAAGGCATTCAGCACCGCCAACTCTTCGGCTTCTTTTTGCTTCAATTCCTCAAGTGCTCTGGCCTCGGCCTGTGCTTGATTGAAAGCCTCTTCTAATTCGCGTGCTTTTTCCGCCTCAGCCAGCTTCCGCGCCTCCTCGGCCTGTTTCGCCTCTTCCGCTTTGCGAGCTTCCGCCGCCCGCTTCGCTTCGGCCGCTTTTTTGGCCTCGGCCGCCTTCTTTGCTTCCGCCGCCTTTCTCGCCTCTTCTGCCTTCTTTGCTTCCGCCGCCTTTCTTGCCTCTTCGGCTTTCTTTGCTTCCGCTGCTTTCTTTGCTTCCGCTGCTTTCTTTGCGTCTTCGGCTTTTTTCCGCTCAGCCTGCCGTTTGGCCTCTTCTTGACGGCGTTTTTCCGCCTCGGCTTGCTCACGCGCCCGTGCTTCGGCCGCCTGTTTTTCCTGACGCGCCTGGGCTGCAGCCGAAGGTGCAAAGGTCAGCTCCGTGGCCTGAATCACCATGACTTGCGGCGGCACAATGGTTTTCGCTTGCGGCGACACAGCGATAAAAAACGAGCCAATCACTAAGGCATGCAACCCCATGGCGAGTAAGGTGGGTCGCACCAGATTCTCGCCACGACGGTCCATTAGGGGGTCTCCGCTACCAAGCCAATCGAGGTAACGCCCACCTCTTGCAGTGCACCCATCACTTCCATCACCGTGCCGTAATTCAGAGCGGTGTCGCCTCGCAATTGCACCTGTGTTTGTGGCTTAGCTGCCAACACTTTCATGACTCGATCTTTGATGG
>CAJXXD010000148.1 GCA_913062835.1 uncultured Gammaproteobacteria bacterium | reverse complement strand
CTGGAGTGAGCCAACCAAGCCCTTCACGGAGTGCATTGTGTGTCGCTTCGATGTGTTCAGCGTCAGACCGATGCACACCGTCTTCGGCCAATTGGCCGCCCAAATACAAACTTTGGACATCACCCACCTGGTGAGTTGATACCGTCAGTTTTGGCTTATTTCCGACACCGAGCTGATGCCCAAATACCTCAGGGATTGGGTTGGCCAGTCGCACGACTGACATCGCCAGCGGTCGGCGCTGCATAGCCGGCTCAGAGAGATCGGATGCGTTGAGTAATGCCTCAGTGCCTTCTCCTGCGCACACGATGACTTCACCCTGTATGGATCCTTGGTCGGTCTCGACACCTCTGACTTTTCCCTGTGAGTTACGCAGCAATCGGTGGACGTGTGCGTGGACTAAGTGACCATCAAGCTGTTCGATAAATGCAGGCACGAGAGTATCGAGTTTGAGTACGGGCTCGGACAGTCGATACAGGTGCCCGGAAAATCCTTCAGCAAAGGCGACTTCATCGCGAGGTTCGATGCGCTGCATCCGAGAGCGCATGGTTTTGGAGGCAAAAAACCCCACCAATCGGGTCGCTACTGAGTCTACCGACCACAACAGTTGATCGTCTCGTTCGGTCTCAACCTGAGATAGATTGACAGATCCCCGGCCAGCGAGGGCTTCACGCCAGCGTGTTGGCATTTGGCCGATGGCGGCCGCTGCCGGTGTCAGAAGCCCATCGAGGGCATATTTTGTTCCACCATGAATCATGCCTTGGCTAGCGAGGGTTTGCCCCGCCCCGAGCTTGCCGCGTTCGAGCAAGACAAAAGGGATGTGTCGGGCTTTTAATTCGGCTGCCAGCCAAAGCCCAGATATGCCACCGCCGACAATGATTTTCATCTAGACATGCTAGCATCTTACCCATGTGGCGACATCTGTATTCCATCGGGCTCACACTGAGTCTACCCCTGCTCATCGGACATGTGATGACGAAGTATCGACGTCAGGGTCAACGGGCTCATGTCGGTGATCGAATCGGTGTGCACAGGCCGAAGATGTCGATCGGCGGGATTTGGATTCATGCATGCAGTTTGGGCGAAGCCAAAGTGGCTATGGCGCTGGCTGATGAGCTAATAGCACAGGGCATCGAACAGCCGATTTGGTTTACCGCGACAACACCGGCGGGTCTCCATGAGTTTGAAAGCCAAGGCCGCGCCGTTGCCGTATTTCCGTGGGATCTTCCGTGGGTATGGTCAGGGTGGTTGGCGCAAACACAGCCGGCGGCTGTGGTGCTTATCGAAACAGAACTCTGGCCCAACTTAATAGCCGCCTGTCACCAAGCAGGCATTCCTGTGTGCTTGGCCAATGGACGGTTAAGCGAGCGCGCTTTGACGCGATACCAACGTATTCGCCAGGTTATAGAGCCTATGTGGCAGAGTCTGACGCTGGCCTTGATGCAGAGTAAATCGGATGGTGAGCGCGCAGAGGCCCTGGGTGTCATCCCGGATCGCATCGCGATCACTGGATCGATTAAGCTGGACCAAAGTCCGCCGGTGTCGAACCCAGACGAGCGCCACCGATTGGTCTCATGGAAGGGGAGCCGACCCCTGATTTGTCTGATGAGTTCGCACCCTGAAGAAGAAGCTCAGGTGCTCTCACATCTCGATCCCGCTTGGCCAGTATTGATTGTCCCCAGGCACCCGATCCGCGCACAGGAGGTGGCACGAGTTGCCGAATCACAGGGTCGAACGGCGGCCTTATTTTCGGACCCCGCGCCCCTAGACGATGCGCAGGTGGTGATAGGCGATACCTTTGGGGATATGGGCACCTATTTAAGTGCGTCGGAAGTGGTATTGATCGGTGGTACTTGGGTGCCCCATGGCGGGCAGAACCCGATTGAGCCGGCCATTCTCGGCAAGCCTTTGGTTGCCGGGCCTTGGGTATTTAATTTTTCAGCGATCGTGGATGGTCTAGTCACGGCTGGCGGTTTGGTATCGAGTCCCCTTGAATTGCTCACGGCCACGGTCCAACAGTCGATTCAACACGCTTCTACTCAGGGTGAGGCGGCCAAGCAGTGGGTGTTGGCCCATCAAGGCGCGACGGCTGTACAGGCCGCCGCACTGATTGAGCGCTTGGGGTTAGACCGTTCGGGCCGTTAGTCGAGCCTCTGCACGATCCGCTGCCGCTTTTACTTGCGCCGGTGCTGTACCCCCGATGTGATCGCGCGCGTTCACAGACCCTTCAACGGTTAATACGCTAAATACGTCGTCTTCGATTAGGGGACTGAATGCTTGCAGTTCATCGAGTGACATCTCAGACAAATCGCGAGATGAAGCAACGCCCAAGGCTACGGCCTTACCTACCACCTCATGCGCATCTCGGAAAGGCAGACCTCGACGGACCAAATAATCGGCCAGATCGGTGGCGGTTGAGAAGCCGTTAATGGCGGCTGTTTTGAGTCGGTCCCGATTCACTTCCAGCGCAGGCATCATGTCGGCGAACGCACGCAATGAGTGGAGTACGGTATCGGCTGTGTCAAAGATCGGCTCTTTGTCTTCCTGATTGTCTTTGTTGTAGGCGAGCGGCTGTGCCTTCATCAAGGTGAGTAGCGAAATCAAATGGCCAAAGACACGCCCGGATTTCCCGCGTACCAACTCAGGCACATCGGGATTTTTCTTCTGCGGCATGATGGATGAGCCCGTGCAGAACTTGTCTGGCAGATCGACAAACTGCCAGGCGGTGGAGTTCCAGTTGATCAGTTCTTCAGAAAAGCGCGACAAATGCATCATCAGTACACTGGCGGCTGCAGTGAATTCGATTGCGAAATCGCGATCGGACACCGAATCCAAACTGTTCTCTGTGGGTCGACTGAATCCGAGAAGCTCAGCGGTTTGCATACGATCAATGGGGTAGCTGGTGCCAGCCAGCGCCGCTGCGCCGAGTGGGCACTGGTTTAGTCGAGCTCGACAATCGAGAAGACGGCCGTGATCGCGCTCTAACATTTCATTCCATGCCAACATGTGGTGTCCGAATGTGACCGGTTGCGCTGCTTGGAGGTGTGTGAATCCGGGCATGATGGTGTCGGACTCGCGACGCGCGAGATCAATCAGCGCGTGTTGCAGTCGAGTGAGTTCACCGAGCGCTTGATCGATAACGCCCCGGAGCCATAAGCGAATGTCCGTGGCGACTTGATCATTCCGTGAGCGTCCGGTGTGCAGTTTTTTGCCGGTATCCCCAATCAGGTCGATCAGGCGTGACTCGATGTTCATGTGCACATCTTCACGGGCCACCGACCATTCAAATCGATGGTCTTTGATTTCTTGCTCGATGGTGCGGAGGCCCTCAAGGATACTATCTGCCTCTTCGGCTGTGAGAATGCCTTGATGGGCCAACATGGTCGCATGGGCAATCGAGCCTTGAATATCCTCAAAGGCCATGCGTTGATCGAAGGTGACTGAAGCGGTGAACGCCTGAACGAACGCATCGGTAGATTCCGAAAAGCGACCGCCCCAGAGCGCCTTGGGGGTTTCCTGACTCATAGAGACTCCTTGTGCATCATGTCAGTATACTGGGTCAAAGGAAGGACCACATATGCAAAACACACTTACCATCGCGACCCGAAAGAGTCCGTTGGCTCTTTGGCAGGCGTATCACATCCGAGATCGCCTGCAAAAAGCCCATCCTGGCCTTGAAGTCTCCTTGTTGGAAATGACCACCCAAGGCGATGAACGCTTGGACGTGTCATTGACCAAAATCGGTGGCAAGGGCGTCTTCGTCAAAGAATTGGAAACCGCACTATACGACGGACGGGCCGATCTGGCCGTGCATTCGTTAAAAGATG
>CAJXXD010000147.1 GCA_913062835.1 uncultured Gammaproteobacteria bacterium | reverse complement strand
CTCAACCTATCTCTGCTCAGCGTGCGGCGGTAAGCGACATGTTGGCTCGACTGGAGCTGCCTGATTTGGCCGATGCGGACCCCATGTCACTCTCACGCGGTCAACAAATGCGGGTTTCATTGGGCCGTGCTTTGATCGGTCGGCCACGTGTGTTGCTGTTGGACGAACCCTTTAGTGCCCTCGATCATGCGACGCGCGATCGAATCAAAGCGTGGCTGTATACAGAAATCGCGCAACAGGGCGTCATGGGCGTCCTGGTGACTCATCAAGTCGAAGACCGTCCCGTGCATGGAGAAATGACATGTTTGATGCCGCGCTCGTCGCACGATTGAAGTCTCCGCTGTCTCGCATCGCAAAGCCCTTGGTGCAGAGGGGCGTGACCGCCAATCAATTGACCTGGATCGGCTTTGGGGTCGGGGTGATCGGCGCGCTCGCGGTCAGTTTGGATGCCCTCGAGTGGGCGTTGGCTTGTTTATTGTTGAACCGCTTATTGGACGGGCTCGATGGGGCAGTGGCCCGGGCGTCTACCCCGACCGATGCAGGCGCGTTTTTGGATATCGTCTTGGACTTTTTGATTTACAGCCTTTACCCGCTGGCTTTTGCGCTACGGGATCCCAGCGATGCGTTGGCTGCTGCCTTTTTGATTTTTTGTTTCGTTACAACAGGTACCACCTTCCTAGCCTTTTCGATCTTTGCCAAAGCACGAGGACTTGAAAACAGCCGGCTAAAGGAGAAATCGATCTATTACTTAGAGGGTTTGACCGAGGGTTTTGAAACGCTCCTGGTGTTGTGTGCGATGTGTCTCTTTCCAGGGTGGTTTCAGATCATCGCCATGGGCTTCGGCGGATTGTGTTTAGTGACCGCATCGATGCGAATTCATCGAGGCTTCACTTTGTTGCGTGGCAATTAAGGTCCAACCCCTGATAGGCTTGGTTAAACGCTAAAGGAGCACCGCATGAAATCATTAACGGCAGGCGTGGCAGTCGCAGCCATGCTAGCGACCCCAGCATGGGCTCAAGAGCCCAGCACAGACCTTGAAAAACTCAGTTACAGCTTGGGCATTATTTTGGGTGAGCGTATTCAGAACGATTTTGGCGCCCTAGATCCTGCCTTTGTGCTTCAAGGGTTGGAAGATTCTGGCAATCAAGATACTTGGAAGATGGATCGCCCTGCGATTAACCAAGCCGTACAAGCTGCGCAAGCGCGGATTCAAGCAGAACAAGAGAGACAGGTTGCAGCCATGGCAGATGAAAATTTGAAATCCGGTGAGGCCTATTTGGTGGATAACGCAAAGAAAGAGGGCGTGACTGTGACGGCCTCGGGACTGCAGTACCGAGTTCTTGAAGCCGGTCAAGGTGATTCGCCAAAGGCCACAGATACGGTCCGCGTACATTACGAAGGGCGCTTGATCAGTGGCGAGGTTTTTGACAGTTCATACGCCCGGGGTGAGCCTGTAAGCTTCCCATTAAATGGTGTGATTCCCGGCTGGTCGGAAGGAGTTCAATTGATGTCGCCAGGCGCGAAGTACGAATTCACCATTCCATCTGCCCTGGCCTATGGCTCGTCAGGCACAGGACCGATCCCACCCAATTCGGTGTTGGTGTTCGATGTTGAACTGCTGGAAATCAACCCAGGCAATTAGTCAGGGTTGATTGATATAGGCGGTCACGAAGTCATCGAATGACCCCGCGTTCGCGGAGGCCAAATCGGCTTCCGCGGTCAGGCTCTCTGCCGCCATCTGTTGCAATTCCCGTTGCGCTTCTGGGTTTTGATAATTCTTCCAATTGCTTTGGTGAACTCGAGCCATCTCTATGCCAAAACTTACATGCCCTTGAGCCATCGCAGCCTGCTCGACCTCATCGGATAAAAGAGGACACTCGGCTGACAAGCGCGCCCGAGCATCCATCAACGCATCGGTGTGCAGCGTGCATTGGTGGGCTTGGTCTAATAATTCCGCCACGCCATCTAAGGGTGCTAAAAACTCGCGTGCTGCATCCAATAGGGACTGTCCGGCATTAAAAGTCTGTGTTTCTTGGCGACCCGCCCATGTGGTTCGCGCATTGATGCCGTTGACCTCGACGCACTCGGCATCAGTAAAGGGCGGGCTGTCGGCAAGCGCACAGGCGGTCATCAGCAGAGTGATCAGTCCTGCTTCAGTTTCGGAAATCCCATTCCGGGCGAAGGGATTCAAATCGATTGCTCGAATTTCAAGGTATTCGACCCCGCGATTCATCAGGGCTCGGACCGGTCGCTCACCCGGTGCCTGGACACGCTTGGGCCGAATGCTCGAGTAGTACTCGTTTTCAATTTGTAATACGGCTGTATTCAGCTGCTTGAAGCCTTCTTGATCCTTAAGGCCAATACCCTCGTAGCTAGGCCACGATCGATGAACGGCCTCAGACAAGCTATGGCAGTAGGTGTCTAAATGATTGAAACAAATATTGATCGATTCCTGAGCCGTCGATTGATACCCCAAGTCACTCATGCGGAGACTGGTGGCGCCTCGCGCAACACAAGTCCGATCGCTAAGAGAAAAGCGGTCAGTGGCCAACAATCTGAAGCTTGCGTCGACAGCGGGGCTCGCTCCCGTCAGCAGCATGAAAATCCACTGAATTCGGCGGAAGTTTCGGATGGTCTGGAAATAGCCCGTGTCGCGGATATCGCGAAGGTTAGAACCATCTGGGTGGCCGTCAATGGCGGCACGCCACTGCCAAAACGCGTCACTGAACGAGAGGTTAAAGTGCACGCCGGCAATTGTTTGCATCTGCCGTCCGTACCGAAAACCCAAGCCACGTCGGTACACGGTTTTCAGTCGTCCGATGTGGCTTTCACCGTAGTAGGCGAGCGGAATCTCCCGGTCTGTGTCAGGGAGGGCGCAGGGCATCGATAGCGGCCAAATGAGTTCGTCTCCGATGACACCGGTCGCGTAGGCCTGAAGACGATTCAGTTCCTCGAGAGCGGCTTGTGCAGTCGGGTGGGTCCCTGTCACAAACTCAAGCAAGGCCTCCGAGTAATCGGTGGTGATACGTGGGTGGGTAAGCGCCGAGCCGAGTGCCTTTGCATGCGGAGTTTGAGCTAAGGTGCCATCTTTGGCGTTGACCCGAAGCCCCTATTTCTCCAGACCAAATCGCATCCCGGCTAGAGCGCTAATTAGCGCTTCGCGGTGGGTATCTAGGAGCGGGTGGGGCGACAGAGTCGGCAACGTCAGTTGCACGGTAGACCTAAGGCGGTAAGCCAGCGTTCAGAATCGGCGTGGCGTTTGAGCTCATCGACAATGGCATGTTGCAGACGGTCGGATACAGTGCCGTACTCGTCTGGATTCTTCCAGCGCGCTTTCGCGTGCCACGGCCCCGCAGTCTCTGATTGACCGGCTGGCACTTCGAGCTGAAACAGTTCGCTGGTTTCCCAGTCAGTGCAGTAATACATTGCAGTGATGATGGCGCTCTCTTCCGATGCAGGCAGAGGTTCGCCCACGCCTGCTGGGCCGCCATGCCAACCGGCATTCACCAAGAAACACCGGGTGTTATGAGCTTCTAGTAAGTCTTCGAGGATGTAGACGTAATCGTCTAGATTTCTGGGTAGCAACGAGTCCATGAATCCAGGGGTGAATCGCAAATCGATCTGCGCTTCACGCTGTTCCAAAGGCCCCAAGTGGTTGCCATACCCTAGGATGAACCAAGCCAAGGCTTGTTCTCGGGTGATGCGAGACAGCGGCGGCAACACACCGAGCGGGTCGGTGGTCAGGATGACCAGCTGGCTTGGCCCCCGAGTGTCTGATTCGGCGGTGGCATGGAGATGACGCAATGACACCACCAAGTGGGTCGGCT
>CAJXXD010000146.1 GCA_913062835.1 uncultured Gammaproteobacteria bacterium | reverse complement strand
CCCGGATACGCGTGATCCGTATTCATGTAGATGTAGGGGTATGATTTGTCGTCTCTGAGGAGAATGTTGTAGGGCGGCCGTTGATCCTTAATCAGGTTCTGCTCAAGCAATAAGGCCTCGACCTCGTTCCGAGTGACGGTGATCTCGACATTGGCGATTTTAGACACCATAGCAACGGTCTTCGCAGCCAAGCCTTTGCCTCGAAAGTAGCTCGACACCCGAGATTTTAAATTTTTAGCCTTGCCGACATACAGCGTCTCACCCCGGTTATCGATCATCCGATACACTCCAGGGCGAGTGGTCAAGTTCTTTAAGAATCGGCTCGCATCAAATTCGCTCATCCATAGATTCTACCCCCTTCATGCCGTGACGGTAGGCCAGACGAGTCAATTGCACATCCGAATCCACCGCCAACTTTTCAAAAATGCGGTATCGATAGGTATTCACGGTTTTAGCGGAAACCGACAACCGTTTTGCGATATCAGTGGCTCGAACCCCCTCAACTACAAGGTCACAGACCGTCAACTCACGAGGCGATAAATTCTGAAACGGATTTGCTTGACCTATCCGGCACAGCGCGAGTGCTTGCGCGACCCGAGGTGACAGATACACATCGCCCCGTAGCATCCGCCGACAGGCAGTGGAGAGCTCGGCCCCTGACACACGAACATCCGCCAGCGCTTTAGCACCCATCGACAGCAAACTTTGACACTCAGCCGCTCGGATCGCTCGCAAATAAACCATCACCTTGGCATCTGGTAACGCCACTTTCAGGCGGTCAATCCAAACCAACGGGGTGGCCCCTTCACAAGCGGCATCCAAAATCACCAAGCGGGGGCGGTGGATGACCACTTCGGCCGTCTGAAATCGTCCTTGAAAGGGCAGCAAATGCAGGTCGAACTCAGACCTCTCTAACCGACTCTGACAAGCCTCCAGTAACAGAGTTTGAGGTGATAACACAGCGACAGGAACAGGCATACGAGTTCTCCTTGATAACCTAGGAGACCATAGCCAAGATCGCACTTGTCAGATGGTTTATCGGACCTCAGATCAAGGCCACAAGATCACAGCCCAGAGAATCGCGCCCAATCCCAACCGATACCAAACAAAGGGAAGCAGTCCCACACGATTGATCCAAGCTAGGAACAAGCGGATGCAAAGATAAGCTGAAATAAAACTCACACCCATGCCGAGCCACAGCACATCCCAAGCCACAGGATCAGAACTCTCCAGCAGGTCTTTGGTTTTAAATACCGAGGCGCCCAAGATAATCGGAATCGACATCAAAAATGAAAACTGAGCTGCCACACGGCGGGTCAAACCAAGCCATAGTCCAGCGGTGAGCGTAATTCCAGAGCGTGAGACCCCGGGAATCAGTGCCAGCGCCTGAGCCAGGCCAAGCGTGAGGGCACGGGCCAGATTAATACTGGCCAATCCCTGACGACCGCTCTGATAGTGTGCCCACCACAATAAAAGACCGAACAGGACAGTGGTCGACGCAATCACCCAGTCTGCCCTGAGTTGGCCTTCAATCAGATCTTTGAACATAAGACCGGCGAGTACCGCAGGCAGAGTCGCCACAACCAACATCCAGCCTAGTTTTGCATGGTGCGGATACCGTCGGCCGCCTTCAGCCAAAACCCCTAATGCCACACGGAAACAAAGCCGCCGAAGGCTCAAGCAAACCGCTCCCAAAGAACCCAAGTGCACCGCCACATCGAATGCCAAGCCCTGGTCGGGCCAATCAAACAGAGCCGAGGGTAAAATGAGGTGCGCAGAACTTGAGATCGGCAAAAACTCGGTTAAGCCTTGAATGAGCGCTAGAAAAAATGCGTATTCAACGGTCATATAGTTTTGACGGCTGTTCAGATAACGGCTTCCAGCTCACTGAATGCCGAACATACTGAGGCACCAACTGAGACCCTGATACCCATCCGCTGAGAGGTTGTTGGGCGGCTAAAACGCGAAGATCCAAAAGCGAAGGGCGACTCGAGACACACCCAGCAAATCGGTCCAGCTCATCGGTGTGACACACGGTATTGACATCCCACTGCATGGATTCCAATGGAAGAACTTCAAGCGTCTTGAGTAGGCCGCGACTGGACAGATCCCGGCCGACATAGACCTCATCCATCCGTGCATCCAATACAGCCTGGATTGCCTTCGGCTGCAAGGATGCGATCAAGGAAAGTTGATCCAACGGAAGGACCTTAAGCGGCGATACCGAGTCTAACGCGTGGATAAAGGACACACTGATTCTGAGACCGGTGAAACTTCCCGGGCCATTGACCACGACGGCCTCGCGGACATCCCGCGGCGCAATACCCGCGTTCCCTAACAGGGTTTGAAAGGTATCCAGTAGCACCGCATCGTGCCGGTGCGATCCGCCATCCGCCTCATGCCAATCGCCATCTACCTCGATGGCCATGCGCAAAGCATCTCGCGAGCAGTCGAGATAAATTCGATGCACCCAGTGTTTCCTAATCTGATGTTCGTCTTAGGCAATCGCCTGTCGTTCGAGCCTTGCGCCCAGCCGGGTCAATAACTCATATCCAATGGTATCACCGGCCACCGCCAACCGATCAACCGATATCTGAGCACCCATCAACTCCACCCAGGTATCGGTTTTTACTCTATGACCTCGCGCCCACAGCTCCGTGGCGTCGATCGTGATCAGATCCATGCTCACGCGACCCACCACCGGGCACTCGATCCCATCAATGGCAACCGCAGCTCGATTACCAAGCGCCCGGAGATAGCCGTCTG
Organism: uncultured Gammaproteobacteria bacterium; assembly: GCA_913062835.1. Classification (GTDB taxonomy): domain Bacteria; phylum Pseudomonadota; class Gammaproteobacteria; order Pseudomonadales; family Litorivicinaceae; genus HIMB30. The sequence continues at coordinate 1,062 of CAJXXD010000146.1, read as the reverse complement.
CGTAGCCCACAGACACCGTCAAAATGACTTGCTCACGAGAAGTCACATAGCTGCCCCCATACCCAACAGGGGTATCTGGAGGCAAATGCGCTACCTGAGTCACCCAGCCCTGCCACTGACACACCGACTGAAACCCAACTGGCGCGCTCGGATCGGGAGAACCGCCATACAACCCAATACCAGGCCGTGTGAGATCAAAGTGAAACGCCTCGCCCAATAACACCCCGCCCGTATTGGCCAATGACAAAGCGATGCCCGCCTCCTTAAAAGGTGCTGCAGCCGCTGTAAATCGCGCTCTTTGCTCTTCATTACTCGGATGGCTTGGCTCATCAGCACAGGCCAAATGACTCATACACAATGAAAATGAGTCGATCGGAATACCCGCGAGTACCTCATCTAATTGATTCGGCGGAAAACCCAGACGACTCATCCCGGTATCGATGTGAAGCGCCGGATCAAGCGTCAGCCACTCGGATGAATCGAGGGCCGTCTTTTCGTTGATCACAGGACACAAACGATGAGTCTGCCAAGGCTCGAGGTTGTCTGTTGGACCATGAAATACGTAGATGCGCGCCTCAGGCAACAGAGCCCGAAGCGCGACCGCTTCCTCGAGGTAGGCGACAAAATACGTTCGACAGCCGGCATCCCACAAGACAGGGGCTGCAAATGCAATCCCGACTCCATAGGCATTGGCCTTCACCGAGGCCGCACATTCAGCCGACCCGGATCGATCGCTTAAAAAGCGGTAATTTTCGGCCAACGCCTGCTTAGACAGTAAAAGGCGTGGCCGCCGATGCATGGACGCTTACCCGCGCAGTAACGCGAAAATTTGATCGCGGATCTCGGTTACAGATCCCACACCCATAACCCGGTGCATGCTCGGTGCGCCGGCCGCATCCTGTTGGGCCCAGGTCCCGTAAAAATCAATCAGAGGCTCGGTTTGTTCGTGATACACAGATAACCGGTCACGAACTACTTCTTCACGGTCGTCGTCCCGCTGCACCAAGGGCTCACCGGTCTGGTCATCGATCCCCTCTGTTTTAGGAGGGTTATAGGTAATGT
>CAJXXD010000145.1 GCA_913062835.1 uncultured Gammaproteobacteria bacterium | reverse complement strand
TCTCGAACATGACGTCGTCGCTGATTGAGCATGAGGTGATCAAAACCACATTGCCCAAGGCCAAAGAATTGCGCCGTGTGGCTGAGCCTTTGATTACTCTGGCGAAGAGCGACTCGGTGGCGAACCGTCGTTTGGCCTTTGCCCGTCTGCGCAACGACTCAGCCGTTGGTAAATTGTTCGCTGAACTTGGCCCACGCTATCAAAATCGTCCAGGTGGCTACCTGCGGATCCTGAAGAGCGGTTTCCGTGCAGGTGACGCGGCGCCTATGGCGATCGTGGAGTTGGTTGATCGCCCTGAAGTGGCCGCTGACGTCGAATAAATTGAGTACCCCTATAACCCGGTTTAGTTCACCGGGTTTTTTTTGAAAGGCGCCGTCAGGCGCCTTTTTGTCGTTCTAGGAGTGGCTTTAAGAATCGCCCTGTGTGCGACTGAGGCATCTCGGCGACCGCTTCGGGTGTGCCTTCAGCGATAATGTGGCCACCACCTGAGCCGCCTTCGGGACCTAGGTCAATGACCCAGTCAGCTGTTTTGATGACATCTAGATTGTGTTCAATGACCACCACCGTATTGCCGTGGTCGCGTAGTCGATGCAAGACCGCAAGCAACTGCTGAATATCTTCGAAGTGAAGCCCTGTGGTGGGCTCGTCGAGGATATACAGGGTACGCCCGGTATCCCGTTTTGACAGTTCTCGTGCCAGTTTGACACGCTGGGCTTCGCCGCCTGATAGCGTCGTTGCCGATTGCCCCAGCTTTAAGTACGAGAGTCCGACATCTACCAGTGTTTGTAGCTTCCGTGCCAAGGTGGGAATTGCATCAAAGAATGCACGTGCCTCCTCGATGGTCATCTCGAGGACGTCGTGGATCGATTTACCCTTGTAAAGGATGTCGAGTGTTTCGCGGTTGTAGCGAAGGCCCTGACAGGTGTCACAGGGGACGTAAATATCCGGAAGGAAGTGCATCTCCACTTTGATCATTCCGTCGCCCTGACAGGCCTCACAGCGACCTCCTTTGACGTTAAAGGAGAAACGCCCTGGGGTATAACCTCGGGAGCGAGCTTCTTGCGTCTCGGCGAAGATCTCACGGATGGGTGTGAATAGGCCGGTGTAAGTGGCTGGATTGGACCGTGGCGTTCGCCCGATCGGGCTTTGGTCAATATCGACCACCTTATCCAATGCATGAATTCCGTGACAGGCGTCAAACTCGGATGCTTTGAGAGTCGTCGCTTTGTTGAGCACTTTGGCTGTGTGCGGATACAGCGTCCGATTAATCAGGGTCGATTTGCCAGAGCCTGACACACCGGTCACACACGTCAGCAGGCCCAGTGGGAGATTCAAATCGACATTCTGGAGATTATTCCCTTGGCAGCCGATTAGACTCAGCGTCTCATGGCCTTTGGCTGTTCTCTGCTTCGGTACGGTGATTTCTTTCTTACCGGATAGATATTGACCCGTAATTGACTTCGGATCGCTCATGACCTCATCAGGACGGCCGGCGGAGACGATCTGCCCACCGTGTACACCGGCGCCTGGTCCAATGTCGACCAAATAGTCCGCGTGACGCATGGCGTCTTCGTCGTGCTCAACCACGATTACAGTGTTTCCGAGATCGCGCAGATGGAACAAGGTTTTTAAAAGGCGTTCGTTGTCTCGCTGATGAAGACCAATAGAGGGTTCATCCAAGATATACATCACACCCACTAACCCCGCACCAATTTGGCTGGCCAAGCGGATACGCTGTGCTTCACCACCCGAGAGCGTCTCGGCGCTTCGATCCAGTGACAGATAATCTAGGCCGACATTCACCAGAAAGCCCAGTCGAGCTTGAATCTCTTTGAGAATTTTGTCGGCAATTTCTTGGCGTCTACCGGGCAGAGATAGCTGGTCAAAAAAGGCGTGACACTCACCGATGGGTAACTTGACCAGCTCGGGTAGCGTGGTTTCCCCAATAAAGACATGGCGGGCAGCTAGGTTCAGGCGTGAGCCAGAGCAATCAGGACAATTTGCCTGGGTCATCATCTTGGCCAACTCATCACGCTGGGTTTGGCTGTCGGTCTCTTTGTATCGGCGCTCGAGGTTTCTTATGACACCCTCAAATGGATGGCTCTTATGTACTTGGCGACCGCGGTCAGAGACATAACTGAAGTCGATCGCTTCATCGCCCGAGCCATAAAGAATGACCTGTTGATGAGCTGGCGCGAGATCCTGCCACTCTGTATCGAGGCTAAAGCCATAGTGTGCGCCTAAGCATTTCAGCAGATGGAAGTAGTAAAGACTTCGACGATCCCAGCCTCGGATGGCGCCGCTCGCCAACGACAATTCGGGGTCGGTGATCAACCGGTCCGGATCGAAGTATTGATGCACACCCAGACCGTCACAGGTTGGGCACGCGCCAAAGGGGCTATTAAACGAAAACAATCTAGGTTCGAGTGAGCCAATGGAATAGCCGCAGTGCGCGCACGCGAACTTTGAGGAAAACACCATAGGATCGAAGGCATCGTCCATCGAGTGGACCACAACTTGGCCCTCAGAAAGGTTCAAGGCGGTCTCGATCGATTCAGCAAGACGGAGGCGTTGTCCGTCATCGACCTTCAGTCGATCCACAACGGCCTCAATCGTGTGTTTTTTCTTTTTATCAAGCGTGGGCACCTCGTCGAGGTCGACTACCAAGCCGTCCACTCGAACTCGGATGAACCCTTGCGTCTTGAGTGTTTGGAAGATATGGAGATGCTCGCCTTTACGATCGACGATCATCGGCGCAAGAATCATAATCTTGGCCCCTTCGGGCAGGGCTAAGATCTGATCCACCATCTGGCTAACCGTTTGGGCCTCCAGACTCTGATTGTGGTCGGGGCACCGAGGTTCGCCGGCTCGGGCATACAGCAGTCGCAGGTAATCGTAAATTTCAGTAATCGTGCCGACCGTGGATCTAGGGTTGTGACTGGTCGATTTTTGTTCGATCGAGATCGCTGGAGAAAGGCCCTCGATGGTGTCGACATCCGGTTTCTCCATCATCGATAGAAATTGCCGTGCGTACGCGGATAGCGATTCGACATAGCGTCGTTGGCCTTCTGCATACAGAGTGTCGAAAGCAAGCGATGATTTGCCTGAACCAGAAAGGCCAGTAATGACGATTAAACGGTCTCTGGGTAGATCTAAATTGACGTTCTTAAGGTTGTGGGTACGTGCCCCACGGATTTGAATCGAATCCACTGTGTGTCCGTTTGTTCGAGGGTAAAAGCAACAGTCTACCCTTGGATTGGGGCTCAATGCATCGATTCAACGACAGTTGTTGAGCGAATCACGCACAGGCCGTTCGGATCTCGCTGATACCGCGTTGGGCGTGTTACATTAGGCTCATTAATGACAGAGTGAGACAGGACATCACCATGGCGCGTTCGGTAAATAAAGTCACATTGATCGGTAATTTGGGTAACGATCCCGATATGAAAGCCCTTCCATCGGGCAGTCAGGTCGCAAACCTGAGTCTTGCCACCACCGATTCATGGCGCGACAAAGCGTCTGGCGATATGCAAGAACGTACCGAGTGGCACCGGGTCGTGTTCTTTGATCGCTTGGCTGAGATTTGCGGGCAATATTTGAAGAAGGGATCTCGGGTGTATGTGGAAGGTACGCTGAGGACCCGTCAGTGGGAACAAGACGGCCAAAAGCGTTACACCACGGAGATTGTGGGTCGAGAGTTGATGATGCTAGACGGTCGCGGTGAGTCGGATGGCGCATCGATGGGCGGTGCTCCGAGCCGACCTCAGCCTGCGCAGCAGGCCGCACCCAAGCCTGTGAGTCAGCCAATGCCCGATCCGAATATTGATGACGAAATCCC
>CAJXXD010000144.1 GCA_913062835.1 uncultured Gammaproteobacteria bacterium | reverse complement strand
GCGACCTTGACCTGGCGCGGTGTGGACAATCTGATTCAATTTTGGATGTCAGATTCAGGCTTCAAGCCGTTTCTGGATAATGTGAAACAAGGACGGATCTGATGGCAAAAACCAAAGAACTGTTGTTTGACCCAGTCATCAACAACAACCCGATCGCACTTCAGGTACTGGGTATCTGTTCTGCTTTGGCGGTGACATCCAGTATGTCGGTTGCCTTCGTGATGACCCTGGCGGTGATTGCGGTCACGGCCTTTTCAAACCTCTTCGTGTCCGTGATCCGCTCGCAAATCCCGAGTTCGATCCGAATCATTGTGCAGATGACCATCATCGCGAGCTTAGTGATCGTGGTGGATCAGGTATTGAAGGCCTTTGCCTATGAGATTTCAAAGCAATTGTCGGTATTTGTCGGTCTGATCATTACCAACTGCATTGTGATGGGGCGTGCTGAAGCCTTTGCGATGAAGAACGGCCCGGTCGATTCCTTCATCGACGGTCTGGGTAACGGTCTCGGCTATGGCGTCATTTTGATGGTCGTGGCCTTTTTCCGGGAGCTCTTTGGTTCAGGCACCTTGTTCGGTGTGGAAGTGCTGACCAAGGTGACCGAAGGCGGTTGGTACTACACCAACGGCATGATGTTGCTGCCGCCATCTGCCTTTTTCATCATCGGCTTCCTGATTTGGGGCATCCGTGCGTGGAAGACCGCTCAGGTGGAAAAAGACGAATTCAAGATTGCACCCAACACCAAGCTGAAGGAGGCCTGAGATGGAGCACTTTATTAGTCTCTTCGTGAAGGCTGTGTTCGTTGAGAACATGGCGTTGGCCTTCTTCCTCGGCATGTGTACCTTTTTGGCGCTGTCGAAAAACATCAAGACGGCGGTGGGCCTTGGGATCGCCGTGGTCGTGGTGTTAGCGATCACCGTGCCGGTGAACAACCTGATTCTGAATGGGTTGTTGAAAGAAGGTGCGTTGACTTGGATTTCACCGGCCTTGGGTGAAGTGGATCTTCGATTCTTGGGGCTTCTGTCTTACATCGGTGTGATTGCCGCCCTGGTGCAGATCCTTGAGATGTTTTTGGATAAGTACGTGCCTGCGCTTTATAACGCGTTGGGCGTGTTCTTGCCTTTGATCACCGTGAACTGCGCCATCTTGGGTGCCTCGCTGTTCATGGTGGAGAGGGACTACACCTTCGGCGAGTCCGTGGTGTATGGCTTAGGCGCAGGTGTGGGCTGGGCGTTGGCGATCACGGCATTGGCCGGGGTGCGCGAGAAGCTCAAATATTCCGATGTGCCAGATGGCTTGAAAGGATTGGGCATCACCTTTGTCACAGTGGGACTGATGTCGCTTGGCTTCATGTCCTTCTCTGGCGTGTCACTGTAAGGAGCAGCTCAGATGGAAAATATGACCATTGTATTGGGTGTTGCGATGTTTACCGTGGTGGTCATCGGCCTCGTGGCGGTGATCTTGGCGGCACGTTCGAAGCTGGTATCTTCGGGTGACGTCACCATCACCATCAATGACGACCCCAACTCAAGTATCAAAGTGGCAGCGGGCGGTAAGCTGATGAATACGCTCGCTGATGCCGGTATCTATCTGCCCTCGGCCTGCGGTGGCGGTGGATCCTGTCAGCAGTGTCGCTGTGTCGTGAAATCGGGCGGTGGAGACATTTTGCCGACGGAAGCCTCAGCGTTTACCAAGGGCGAGGCCAAGGCCGGATGGCGTTTATCGTGTCAGGTTGCTGTGAAGCAAGACATGAACATTGAGGTAGAGCCAGAACTCTTCGGTGTGAAGCGCTGGGAGTGCGAGGTGGTGTCTAATCCAAACGTCGCCACCTTTATCAAAGAGCTCACCTTGAAGCTGCCTGAGGGCGAAAACGTGGATTTTCGTGCGGGCGGTTACGTGCAGTTGGAGGTGCCTCCACACCACGTGAAGTTCAGCGACTTCGAAGTGGAAGATGAATACCGTGCAGACTGGGAGCGGTTTGGTCTGTTTAACCTGGAATCAAAGGTTGATGAGACGGTGATCCGTGCGTACTCGATGGCCAACTATCCTGAAGAGAAGGGCATCGTGAAGTTCAATATCCGGATCGCGACGCCGCCTCCGGGTACCGATTTGCCGCCGGGTCAGATGAGCTCATACGTTTTCAACCTAAAGCCTGGCGATAAGATCACGGTGTTTGGACCCTTCGGTGAGTTCTTTGCCAAAGACACCGATGCCGAGATGGTCTTTATTGGTGGTGGCGCCGGTATGGCGCCCATGCGCTCGCACATCTTTGACCAGCTGAAGCGATTGAACTCGAAGCGGAAGATTTCGTTTTGGTACGGGGCTCGCTCATTGCGTGAGGTGTTCTATCAAGATGAGTACGATCAGTTGGCGGCCGAGAACGACAACTTTGAGTGGCACCTAGCCTTGTCAGAGCCTCAGCCAGAAGATAACTGGGAAGGACATACTGGTTTCATCCACAACATCGTGTTGGAGAACTATCTGAAGGACCACCCGGCGCCTGAAGATGTCGAGTTCTATATGTGTGGACCGCCCATGATGAACGCAGCTGTTATCAAGATGCTGAAAGATCTTGGTGTGGAAGATGAAAACATCATGCTGGATGACTTTGGTGGTTAACACCTGGAAGTCCCTTAGAAATGCCGCCCAGAGGGCGGCATTTTTCTGTGTAGCCCTAGTGTTGGCGGGCTGCACCAGCGAGTTGACGCTGGATCGTTTGAGTGGGCGGACCATGGGTACGTCGTGGTCGGTGGTGATTGCCAATCCGATCGCGGCACACGACTCGGCGGCGCTGACAGCGGAAATTGAGGCGGTCTTGGCGGATCTGAATCGACAGATGTCGACCTACGACCCCGAGAGCGAAATTTCTCGATTCAACAACAGCGAGCCGGGTGACTGGGTGCCAGTGTCTGATCTCTTTGCCGTGACCACGGCCAAGGCATTGGGTTTTTCTGCTATTTCCGGAGGGGCCTTTGATCCGACTGTGGGCCCTGTGGTCGATCTGTGGGGCTTTGGGCCGACCGATGGTGCTGAGGCTCTGCCCGCAGATGACGCGGTCGAGGCCGCGCTTGCTCAGGTGGGGCATGAAGCTATTTTGGTCCGAGCACCCGAAGCCGATGGTGGCGCGGGTCTTAAAAAGACGGCTCCTCGTCGACTCGATTTGTCGGCCATTGCCAAAGGGCTGGGGGTCGATCAGATAGCAGCTTTGCTCGAAGACCGTGGGTATCGAAACTTCCTAGTGGAGATCGGGGGCGAGGTCCGCGTCAAAGGCGATAAAGACGGATTTGGTTGGCAGATCGCGGTGGAAAAGCCGGTGATGGGCGAGCGCCAGGTCGAACAGATCCTGGCATTAATGAATATCTCGGTCGCCACCTCAGGCGACTATCGGAATTTTAGAGAAATCGACGGCAAGGTGTACAGCCACACGGTCGATCCCTCAACCGGTCGTCCGGTGACGCATCAACTGGCGTCAGTGACGGTGGCCGACGAAGAGTGTGCGATGGCCGATGGCTGGGCGACCACTTTATTGGTCATGGGGCTGGACGCAGGCTATGCACTGGCGGTTCGACAGAATTTACCGGCGATGTTCATCGAGCGCGTCGACGAGGGATTTTCGGTAAAATACACGCCACGCTTTGAGCGATTATTGGAAGGAGTGAACGAATGATCGGTACCTTTCTGACGGTGTTTTTGGTGTTCAGTCTGCTGGTGGCCATTATGGCCGTTGGCGTGATGATGGGTCGTCGGCCGATTTCGGGCAGTTGCGGTGGCATCGGGCGGATCAATGGCGAAGACAGTGAGTGCGCCATTTGTGGTGGCGATCCCGTAAAGTGCGAGGAAG
>CAJXXD010000143.1 GCA_913062835.1 uncultured Gammaproteobacteria bacterium | reverse complement strand
ACCCGGTGTGTCGACCGGGTTTTTTTTGACATAAAAAATTAGGGAGCCCTAGGGCTCCCAAAAAGGACGACCGATAGAATCGTCCAGGGCATAGAGCCTCAGTATTCCCAATTATGGGCGGCGGGTCGTTGACTTGGGTCAAGACCTTATTGACTGAGCTCATCAAACGTACGAAGCGCTTCGGCGGCAAACATTAAGGACGGACCGCCGCCCATATACACACATACAGCCAATGTTTCTTCAACTTCTTCGCGAGTAACACCCAAACCAATAAGCGCTTTCATGTGAAATCCGATACAGGCTGAGCAGTGCTGACTGATGCCCAGCGAGAGCGCAATTAGCTCCTTGTGCTTGGCAGAGACTGAGCCTTCAGCCATCGCGGCTTTGGCCAGTGTGCCAAAGCCGGACATCAATTCTTTATTGGTTTTTCGAAATGGCCCGAGTGCTTCGTTTACATCCTGCATCAAGCCCACGTGATCTCTAGTTCGCATGGGGTTCCTCCGTTGATTGAGTCGTGAGAGTAGAGGAGCTCACCATGCGGTTGCCTTGATACAGGTCAGCTTCCCGTTTTAGCTTGCGTGTTCCAGTGCTGACTGAGATGGTGTTTTGCGATTCTGAGCTTCAGCCGACTGCAACAATCAAGCGCTGTATACGTCAGTAACTGATCGATTAACCGAGCCATTTGCTTACGCGCATCCGCGCTATTGGTAACGCGATAGTCATGAAGAACCTGCGACATCTCAGCGACTGACATAACGGCTCCTTCGAGTGTCTGAAAGCTTGAGTGAATCAATCAGGCTTTGGCGAATGGCTTGGCGGCTTTGCCGGTCACTCGGGCTCAATTGTTCGGCTGTCAGAGCCCCGGTCTGAAGGAGACGGCGAAGGGTCGCCTCCGGAATACTAATGGACACAAACATACCTGACCTCCTTTTATGCGAATGATTCTCATCTGCAAATAAGAAGAGGTCAAGTGGTGATATCAATTATTTTTGTGACAGCAACTGCTTCGCCATCCAATCAATGACAAATTGCCTGGCCACACGGCCACCTCGGCCACCTCGCGCGATGGCAAATCGGTTCGCGGCCACCTCGATGGCAGCACGGTCAAACGGTGGCCAATCATGTTGCTTTGCAAATTCCCCGTACCAGTGTTCGACGATTTTTAAGTAAGTCTCTTGGGGGTACTGGTAAAATGACAGCCATAAACCAAACCGGTCAGACAGGGAAATGCGCTCTTCAATTGCGTCCCCCTGATGAATTTCACCATGGGCACTGGTTGCTTGTAAGTTTTCTGAAGCGGGCTCTGCGACGAGATGGCGTCGGTTGCTGGTGCAGACCACCAACACATTGCTGCCGAATTCCTCTAACGTACCGTCGAGCACCGTTTTCAACCCAGCATAGGCACGCTCGCCATCTTCAAAGGTTAGGTCGTCGCAATAAATTAAGAATGAAAACGGTTGTTGCCGAATCTGTTCGACAATCGCGGGCAGATCGCTCAATTGGGTCTTATCGACTTCAACGATGCGAAGACCTTTGGTGTGATACGCCGACAGCGCCGCGCGTACCATCGACGATTTACCGGTCCCACGCGCGCCCCACAGCAGAGTGGCGTTAGCGGGCATACCCTGAATGAAGAGCTCTAAGTTGGCACGAAACTCTGTAATTTGCCGCTCCACACCAATCAGGCCGTCAAAAGACTGATCCAGTCTGGGTGTTAACGCTCGTAATTGCCCGTGCCCGCGACCATCGGTATGCCAGCGTGCAGCGAGGGTTTGCTGCCAATCAATGGGTTCTGCCGGCTCGGGCAACCACCGGAGTGCCCGATTGGCGAGTAATTGCAGTGTGTGTCGTAATTGACTCATGACTTATCCGTTTGTGAGGCTTGTGTTTAGATCCGGGCAGCGCCACAGTGACATAAACTTAGGAGTATACAATGATTGATCTCTATTATTGGCCCACCCCCAATGGGCACAAGGTGACCATGATGCTCGAAGAGTGCGGGCTTGAGTATCGGATTCACCCCATCAATATCGGCGCAGGCGACCAGTTTAAGCCTGAGTTTCTCAAGTTATCGCCGAACAACCGAATGCCAGCGATTGTTGACCAAGCACCCACAGATGGGGGTGAGCCTGTATCGATATTCGAATCTGGCGCTATTTTATTGTATCTCGCTGAGAAAACAGGGCGGTTTTACCCAGAGGCGCTTCGGGATCGGTATCGCGTCATGCAGTGGCTGATGTGGCAAATGGGTGGATTAGGACCGATGGCCGGGCAAAATCATCATTTTAATCAGTATGCGCCCGAGCCAATTCCCTACGCGCAGGAGCGCTACACCAAAGAGACGGCTCGCCTGTACTCGGTATTGAATGGCGCGCTTGAGGGGCAAGACTTCGTGGCGGGTGACTACAGCATTGCGGATATGGCGGCCTACCCCTGGATTGCCCGACACGATTGGCAACGAATGAATCTTGATGATTTCCCGAATCTCAAAGGCTGGTTTGAGCGGATTGGGGCTCGCTCAGCTACACAAAAAGCCTACGAGGTGGGTGAGGGTCTCCGGCCGAGTCGACCGCCGACTGATGAAGAGCGTGAAAACCTCTTTGGTGCAGGTCAGAACCCGCGGTAGCATCGAGTGACTTGTGATAAGAACAAACAGGAAGACAGTATGCGACACGCTTTAGTATTGACTCTGTGCCTGGCTCTGACGCCTGCACATGCAACAGAGAAATCACCTTTGGAACGGGGTGATTACGGGCCCTTAGATAAAGCCCCCGAGTCTGCATTGTACGATTACCCAATTCAGGTGTCTGAGCGAGTGTACAGTGCAATTGGGGCCACCCAACCGCCGACTTATCAAAATGCAGGTCACAACAATAATCTGAGTTTTGTGATTGGCGATGACGCGGTGCTCGTCGTCAATGGAGGCTCGAACAATGCCCTCGCACGCGCGTTGCATGCTGAAATCCGGAAGATCACCGACCTGCCTGTGAAGTACGTGATCAGTGAAAACGGACAAGGTCATGCTTATCTCGGGAATCATTATTGGAAGAGCGAAGGGGCGATGCTCATCGGCCATGCCGATGCCCAGCATGAGATCGAAGCAAAAGGCTACGGTTCGCTGACTAACATGCGTCGGTACGCGCAAGGCTTTGCTGAAGACACTGAGCTTGTGAACTTTGATATCACTTTTGAAGATCGGTATGAGTTGGATCTTGGGAACGTGCGGGTGGTCGCAAAGATTTATGGGGGTGCCCACTCGCCAGGTGATGTGACGGTTTTGGTGCCCTCGGAGAACGTCGCGATTGCCGGTGATATGGCCTTTCATGTGCGCATGCCACCCATCTTTGATGACACCGACACCCGAGCGTGGTTGGAAAGTTTTGAATTGTTTGCCGAAGAAACCGCGGACATGATCATTATTCCAGGTCATGGCGGGCCCACCGATATTGAGACCGTGCGTGCAGGTACGGTCGATTATCTCGTTTTCTTGCGCGAAGCGATCCAAGCTTTACTGGACGACGGTGGTTCACTCGATGATGCATACCAAATCGACCAGTCAGCCTTCAAACATTGGCACACCTATGAAGAGCTAGCGGCCCGTAATGCAGGCCGCGTGTTCGAGAGGATGGAATTTGAGTGATGGTTAGGGTGTGAGGAAATGGGTGATCAGCATTTTGAGTGTTGTATCACCTGGTTCGCCAAATGCCTTCTGAGCACGGCCTCCGAGCACCATGAGCATGTCCTCGAGTTCATTGCCGCTCTGGCGAACAAATGCGTATGTCTCGAGGTCAGAACCGCTGTATCGCTCCGGCCCCAAGATGACACACAGCTTGGATTCCACTTTGCTTAAGGTGCG
>CAJXXD010000142.1 GCA_913062835.1 uncultured Gammaproteobacteria bacterium | reverse complement strand
TGACGGGCGATGCCGACTTCGCCTCGCCGGAGGCGCTGGTGGCCTTCGCGCTGGGCATGACGCTCTTCGTCATCACGCTCGGGCTCAATGTCCTGGCGCTCTACATCGTGCGCAAATACCGGGAGCAGTACGAATGACCGACGCCACGGCCCCCGCACCCGCTGCGCCCACCGCCGGCGGCAAGCGCCGCTCGCTGCTCGAGGTCGACGAGCGCACGCGCCGCCGCAACGCGGCCGAGGCGCGCTTCCGCCTCTACGGGATCGCCGCGATCAGCGTGGGCCTGCTGTTCCTTCTGCTGCTGCTGGGCTCGATCCTCTTCAACGGGCTGAGCGCCTTCCAGCAGACCTTCGTGCAGGTGCCCGTCTATCTCGACCCCGAGCGGCTGGACCCCGAGGTCCGCAAGCCGGTTCAAATTGAGAATACGCGCGACCCACAACACGGCGACCTAGCCACCAATGTGGCCATGATGCATGCCAAATCCATGGGCATGCCGCCTCGAGCCCTGGCAGAATTGATCCTCGACAATTTACCGGCATCCGCAGAGATCGAAGCCACCGAAATCGCAGGCCCCGGCTTTATCAATATTCGATTAGCAAAGGCGGCTACGTTTGCCCCGATCGCGGCCTGCTTGGCCGCAGGCGCGGCCTTTGGTACGCACCCTGCCACCGGTGAATCCATGCAAGTCGAATTCGTATCCGCCAACCCAACCGGGCCCCTGCACGTGGGACACGGACGCGGAGCAGCTTACGGCGCGACTCTCGTTAATTTGCTAAAAGCGCGCGGACACACCGTCCAGAGCGAGTACTACGTCAACGACGCCGGACGCCAAATGAATATCTTGGCGATCAGTGTGTTTCTCCGTTATCTGGAAATTGTTGGGGAGTCGATTCGGTTCCCTTCGGGTGGATACCAAGGGGACTACATCACCGAGCTCGGCCAGACACTCCACCACCAACACGCAGACGCTTTACGCGTTGGCTTTGCGGACCTGACGGCAGGCGTGGTTGAGGATGGCGAAGAGACCAAAGACGCGCACATTGACGGTCTCATCGAGCGAGCCCAAAAACTCTTAGGCGGAGGATTCGAATTCCCCTTCCAGCTGGCACTTAACCATATCCTAGCTGACATCAAAGACGATCTCGGCGAATTTGGCGCCACCTTTGATCAGTGGTTCAGTGAGCGTTCTCTAGTGACCTCCGGGGAGATTGATCAGGCGCTTGCGCAACTGGAGTCCAAAGGACATCTGTACCAACAAAATGGTGCTCTCTGGTTTCGATCCACGGCCTTTGGCGACGATAAAGATCGGGTGGTGCGCCGAGACAATGGCGAGACCACATATTTCGCGAGCGACATCGCCTACATCGCGAATAAATTCAATCGAGGCTTCGATCGTGTGGTCTATGTCTGGGGCGCCGACCATCACGGGTACATCGTTCGTGTCAAAGCTGCCGCTGAGGCACTCGGGTTTGATCCGGAGCGACTGATCATCCGCTTGGTTCAGTTCGCGATTTTGTATCGCGACGGTGAACGCGTACAAATGTCGACCCGATCGGGCTCCTTTGTCACCTTACGAGAACTCAGAGACGATGTGGGCAAAGACGCGTGCCGCTACTTTTACGTGATGCGAAAAGCCGATCAACACCTCGACTTCGATTTGTCCTTGGCAACCAGTCAGACCAAAGACAATCCGGTGTACTACATCCAATACGCCCACGCCCGAATTTGTCGAGTAATAGAGACGCTGGAAGGCTCTGACTTCGATCAAGCACGCGGACTGGCTCACTTGGATGCGCTGACCTCGCAAGACGAAGTGGATTTAGCGACTGCGGTCGGCCGGTTCCCAGAAATTGTTGCCAAGGCAGCAGACACGCTTGAAGCCCACACTCTATGCTACTACCTGCAAGACCTCGCGGCCGACTTCCATCGTTGGTACAACGGCACTCGCCTCTTGGTAGAGGACCTCAATGTGCGTGATGCCCGTCTGTCACTCGCCCTTGCCGTTCGACAAACCATCGCAAACGGGCTCTCTATCTTGGGAGTCAGTGCACCCGAGGCCATGTAATGCGGGATTACTCGTCACAAGCCAGCCAACATCGCGCAAGGAATCACCGTGGGCCGAGCGCCGCCCTCGGCATCACTCTAAGCGTACTTTTGGTGGGGGCAGTGACGGCAGTTCTGATTTGGTTAAATCAAACAACGCGTTCGCCAGATACGGCTGTCGCACCCAACCCCATAGCGGAACCCACACCGGATCCAACGCGAACCAGCTCAGCCTTACCGGTGACTGAAGACGTTGAGATCGCGGTCTCTGAGGTTCCCAAAGCGCCAGAAAACTTCTATACCTTCTACAAACTGCTCATCGAAGGCGAGGTGCCCATTGACGTTGAGCCCGGAGAAACACGGGATCAAGCGATCCAGAAGAAACTGGAAACGATGCTGGTTCAGGTGGCGTCATTTCGAACAGCAGAGGCTGCAGAAAACACCCGAGTTGCCCTACTGCTTCTCGATCTCAAGGCACGAGTCATCCCGCCCAGTGAGCAAAATGGAGGCTGGCATCGTGTTGTACTCGGACCGTTCAAATCCATGCGAGATTTGCAAGCGGCTGCGGACCGGCTTGCCAAAAATGGATATGACGCATTGCGTGTGATGGAGTAAATCGATGGAACAATTTCACGGCACCACCATCGTCTCGGTACGCCGAGGCAACCAAGTATGTATTGGTGGAGACGGACAGGTGACACTGGGCAATACGGTGATGAAAGGCAATGCGCGAAAAGTGCGTCGCCTATATCAGAACAAGGTCCTTGCAGGCTTTGCCGGGGGAACCGCCGACGCCTTTACGTTATTTGAACGCTTCGATGCAAAACTCGAAAAACACCAAGGCAATCTGACACGAGCGGCTGTGGAGTTGGCCAAAGATTGGCGCCAAGACCGGATGCTTCGGCGGCTAGAGGCCATTTTGGCGGTCGCAGACACGGAAACCTCGTTGATCATCACCGGCAATGGCGACGTGATGGAGCCTGAAGAGGGCATTATCGCAGTCGGCTCTGGAGGGCCGTTCGCCCAAGCAGCCGCCCTCTCGCTGTTGCGAAATACCGAGCTACCTGCACGGACCATTGTGGAGGAAGCATTGAAGGTTGCGGGTGAAATCTGCATTTATACCAACACACATTTCACGATTGATGAGTTAACCAAAGACCATGACTGACCTTTCCCCTAAAGCCATCGTGGCTCAACTCGACCGCCACATTATCGGCCAAGCCGAAGCCAAACGAGCGGTCGCCATTGCGCTTCGAAATCGGTGGCGTCGGATGCAGTTAACTGACGCAATCGCTCGTGAAGTCACCCCGAAGAATATCCTGATGATTGGACCCACTGGGGTAGGCAAAACTGAAATTGCACGACGACTGGCCAGACTGGCTGACGCACCCTTTATCAAGGTCGAAGCCACCAAATTCACTGAAGTCGGCTACGTCGGTCGCGATGTGGAGTCCATCATCCGTGACTTGGTCAGTGTGGCGATCAAAGACGAACGCGAGCGCCGCATGGCTGAAGTCGAAAATCAGGCGATGGATCGTGCGGAAGAGCGCATCCTAGACATTCTGTTACCGCCCCCTCGAAGCGATCAGCCCATCCAATCGGACAGCAGTGGTGCGCGACAAGTCTTCCGAAAAAAGCTGCGTGAAGGCGATCTCGATGACACAGAAATTGAAATCGATGTGCGGACGCAGCCGATGGGCGTGGACATCATGACGCCTCCGGGAATGGAGGAAATGGCCAGTCAACTGCAAGACATGTTTTCGAAGTTTGGCCAGGACAAGAAGAAAAAAAGGAAGCTTCCGATCAAAGACGCGATGAAGCTATTG
>CAJXXD010000141.1 GCA_913062835.1 uncultured Gammaproteobacteria bacterium | reverse complement strand
CGACCGTAAGTAAGCGCCAGCTGGTTGGCCATAAACCGGGTCGCGAATCGATCGGTGCAATCGGCGATGACATCGACAGCAGGCCATAAGGCACTCAAGGTATCCGACGAGGCATGCTCCGCCACAGTATCCACCTGAATCCATGGGTTTAGTCCCTCGATACGGGCTTTAGCGGAAGCCACTTTGTCCTGACCGAGGCTTTGTTGGTTGTGAATAATTTGCCGGTGGAGATTGGTTGGATCCACCTGGTCGCCATCGATCAGCGTCAGCCGTCCCACCCCGGCAGCGCCCAGATACAAAGCCAACGGACTGCCCAATCCACCCAGACCCAAGACCGCCACATGCGACCTGCGAAGCCGTTCCTGACCGGCTACATCCACATCGGTCAACAATAGCTGGCGCGCATAGTGCAAGAGCTCGTCATCAGACATCGGTTGCATGGGGTTTCCTCATCAGGGTCACACGGTCATGCCCTGCCAAATCACGCACGGTTTCCACAGAGTCCCAACGTGCGTCTCGGGCGAGAGACTCGACCGCTTCTTTTTGTTGCCAGCCATGCTCTAAGCAAAACCAACCGCCGTCAACCAAGTGGTTCTGCGCCTCAGCAATTAACCGCCGAATCAAAGCCAGCCCATCGACGCCACTGTACAGAGCCAAGTGAGGCTCGTGTGCATGAACACAGTGGTCCACATCAGGGTCGTTGATCGCGATGTAGGGGGGGTTCGAAACAATCAAGTCGAAACTCGAAAGCCCTGTTAATCCATCGGCTTGAACCCATGTCACATCCAAACTCAAGCGTTCGGCATTGTTCCTCGCCATCGCCAAAGCCTCTGGGTCTACATCCGTCGCCGTCACCTGCCAAGCCGGTCTATGTTTTTTCATCGCCAAAGCCAAGGCCCCTGACCCTGTGCCCAAATCCAGTACCCGAGCTCGCTCATTGGGCATTTTTTGCAACGCGGTTTGCAACAGAATTTCGGTATCCGGCCGAGGAATTAGAACGGAAGGCGAAACGTGAATTGGCAATCCATCGAAATAGGCCACCCCCAAAAGGTAAGCGAGTGGCTCACCCTGTAATGCGCGCGCGGCCAAATCGTAAACAGGTTGGCAGGCTTCCGGCGCCCACTGACGTTCTGGCTCTCGCAGCCGATCCAAAGGCGAAAGCCCAAGCACCTGCTCTAACACCCAACGCCACTCATCAGCGCTCCAGCCAACGGCTTCGATACGCGGATCCTGACGAAGCTCATCGAGGGTCATGCGGTCTCAAGGCCGGTCAACAATTCCGCTTGGTGTTCCGAGACCAAGGGATCGATCACCATCTCGCAGGCCCCTTCCATCATCTCATCGAGTCGATACAGCGTTAGGTTAATCCGATGGTCCGTGACCCGACCCTGTGGAAAGTTATAGGTCCGAATGCGTTCCGAACGGTCGCCTGAGCCAACCAACGATTTTCGCTCACTGGCCTCTTTAGCGGCCTCGGTTTGGCGGGCCGCGTCTTCAAGCTTGGCCTGCAAGAGCGATAAGGCACGCGCTTTATTCTTGTGCTGAGACCGCTCGTCTTGGCATTCCACTACAACACCGGTGGGGATGTGCGTAATTCGGATAGCTGAATCCGTTTTGTTTACATGCTGACCACCGGCACCGCTGGCTCGAAACGTGTCGATCCTCAAATCCTTTGAGTCGATCGTCGTTTCTTCACGCGGATCTGATTCCGCCAAGACAGCCACAGTACACGCTGAGGTGTGAATACGGCCCTGAGACTCTGTAGCGGGCACTCGCTGCACGCGATGTGCACCCGATTCGAACTTAAGCTGACCGTACACCCGCTCGCCACTGATACGGATCACCACTTCTTTATACCCGCCCAACTCGGCTTTCGACTCTGAGATTAATTCGGCCTTCCAGCCTTTGGACTCGGCGAATTTTAAATACATCCGCGCCAAATCACCTGCAAATAGCGCCGCTTCATCGCCCCCGGTTCCGGCCCGAATCTCGATAAATGCATTGCGTGCATCTGCGGGATCCCGCGGAATCAAAGCCAATTGCAGCTCGCCGTCTAAGTCGGAAATCGTTTGTTTGGTTACAGGAATCTCTAGTTCAGCCATTTCCCGGAGGTCTGGATCACCACCCTCCAAATAAGACTGTAGCTCATCGAGATCAGCCACTGCTTGAGCGCGCGCTTTGACCAATGACACCACAGGGCCGAGCTCACTGTACTCTTGCGAATACGCAACGAATTTAGGCTGATCCTGTATCGTTTCAGGATCGGACAACAGCGCCGATAATTCTTCATGGCGATCAACCAATTGGTCGAGGCGGGCAAGTAAGCTGGGTTTCAATCGGAGGCCTCTTCATCAGGCAAGTCAAACAAACGGTTGGCAGCCTCAATCAAGGACAAGTCACCCTGCTCCGCGGCAACACGGAGTGCGACCGTGGGTGAGTGCAGTAACTTGTTGGTGAGGTGACGGGACAATTGGGTCACCACCTCATTGGGCGGCTTGCCCGCCTCAAGTAGTTTCACAGCTCGGTCTAGTTCAGCTTCACAAATCGCCTGGCTCGATTCACGAACGGCCCGAATGGTATCGACCGCTCGGTACCCCCGAATCTCCCGCTGCCAATCATCAAGTGCTTCAGAAATAAATGCCTCGGCCTGGCGCGCAGCCTCATGCCGCTGCTCTAAGCCCTCTTCAACGACCGCATTGAGATCGTCCACCGAATACAGGTACACAGAATCGATATCGCCCACTTCGGGTTCGATGTCTCGGGGTACCGCAAGGTCGACCATAAACATCGGTTTCTGGCGACGAACCTTCTGAGCCCTCTCTACCATCCCTTTACCCAATACGGGCACCGGTGACGCCGTGGAGGCAATAACGATGTCGGCTTCGGCCACTCGATCCCCAAGGGCATCAAGCGACCAAGCACGACCATCCACAGAGGCCGCTAGTGGTTCGGCATTGGCCAGTGTTCGGTTAACCACATCTATCGCGGTCACTCCCTGCCCAGCCAGGTGCTCGGCCACCAGTTGAATCGTTTCACCTGCGCCGATCAACACCACCCGACAGCGTGTTAAATCAGAAAAAATACGGCCTGCCAAGGTGACGGCCGCGTAGGCGACGGACACAGGATTACGACCAATGGCCGTTTCTGTCCGGATCCGCTTCGCGACGGTGAGCACCTTTGAGAAGGCCTGCTCCAATTCCGGTCCGGTGGCATGCGCATCGCGGGCTTGACGCATCGCCTCTTTGAACTGCCCCATGATTTGGGGCTCCCCCAAGACCAACGAATCAAGCCCTGCGGCGACTCGCATCATATGTTGGGCTGCCTTCAATTCACTAAAGCGATAGATATGCGGGGCCAGTGCACTGGGCTCCACCGCATGGAACTCAGCCAACCACTCGATCACTTGTGTTTCGCTGACCTCATCGACGGCCAGAAACAGCTCTGTGCGATTACAGGTAGACAAAATCGCACTCTCCCGAACACCCTGAAATCTCTCAGACAATTGACGCAAAGCGACCGGCAAACGATCCGCATCAAAGGCGACTCGCTCACGCAGATCGACGGGTGCCGTGGTATGGTTGAGCCCAAGAGACAAAAGAGCCATGAAAGAAGTGAAGCGATCCTTGTTGTTCGAATGGCGGCAGTGTACCAGAGCCTGTGCTCTGTGCGCGCTTGGGCTATTGATTGGGTGTCAACCGATCATGGAACGCACGCCGAGTCATACGCCCGCGCTGATCGAGGCAGACACTGACACTCGGTCGACCGAACTAAGCATTGCCGGCACGATCATGATGGCTGAATACGCGCTGACTCATGATCAGCCTGCCCAGGCACTGGCCGGGTACCTCGACGCCGCCGAGCGTTCTGATAATCCAGACGTGGCGCAACGCGCGCTGTTTCTGGCCCGACAAT
>CAJXXD010000140.1 GCA_913062835.1 uncultured Gammaproteobacteria bacterium | reverse complement strand
TTGTGGATCAGTAACCTATGGCGCGGCCTCTCTCATTTAGAACGGTGGGGTGACCGAGTGATTACCCCATGGGTTAGTCGCTGGCGAGCCAAGGCAAGCCCTGATCGCATGGGACGCGCATTTAAGTACGGACTGGCTTGGGGATTCCTACCCTGTGGCTTGGTGTATTCCGCGCTCCTCTGGTCCGCATCTACAGGCCATGCAGGACAAGCTGGCACACAAATGTTTTTGTTTGGTCTCGGTACATTGCCCGCGATCTTAGGAGCTGGCTATTTAAGTGCGCGCATGCGCTTCACCTTGCAAAACCAAAGAGTCCAGCAAGTATCAGGTGCACTTGTGGGTCTTTACGGGCTCTGGACGCTACTACCAGTGCTCGCGATGACCTGAGGTGGCTCTTCCTCAAAGGCGGTCACCCAAGGATTGAGTTCGCTCTCTGCTAAGGCTTCGTGAATCTCAGAGCTATTCGGCAACGGATGGTCTGCCCTGTACTGGAGCAATGCCTCGGGAGTCGGGTTATCGAAGTCGAACAGTGCGGTGTCTAGCAAGTGCGAGGGCACTACGTTTTGCAATCCACGAAATAGGTTTTCGACCCGCCCAGGGTGCCGCTTCTCCCAGTCTGCAATCATCGCCTTAATTTCTGCACGCTTTAGATTAGGCTGAGATCCACATAGATTGCACGGAATGATCGGGAAGCCCTGATCTGCCGCATAGGCCGCGATATCTGCTTCCTTGCAATAGGCGAGCGGACGGATCACTACATAACGGCCATCATCAGACACCAACTTCGGCGGCATGGTTTTCATCTTGGACCCAAAAAAAAGATTCAAGAACAGCGTTTCAACCATGTCATCGCGATGATGACCCAGTGCGATTTTTGTCACTCCATTGGCTTCAGCAAAGCCATATAACGTACCGCGTCTCAAACGCGAACACAGACCACAGGTGGTTTTACCCTCAGGCACGACGCGTTTGACCGTCGAGTAGGTATCACGCTCAATGACATAAAATGGCACCTTCTTTTCGGCCATATACGCTGGTAACACATCTTCCGGAAATCCCGGCTGCTTCTGATCGAGATTGACTGCAATCAGCTCAAAATCGACCGGAGCCGACTTTTGCAAAGAAATCAGCATATCAAGCAGGGTGTAGCTGTCTTTACCTCCCGACAAACACACCATTACCTTGTCACCGGCTTCAATCATCCGGTAATCACCAATCGCTTGGCCGGTTAATCGACGCAGACGTTGCTGCCGCTTACCGCGTTCAAACGCATATGAATCGTTGGCTCTGGTCACTTTGCTCGCTTCAATTTGACATAGGCCATGGCGACAGTCACTGCATCCCCCAAAGCCGTATGACGCCCAAATACAGGCACACCTAACTCGCCGAGAATTTCTTCAAACCCGAGATGTGGGACCGCATCAGGCTGCTTACGGACGACCGCCTTGCGGTACACATCAGCCAGCTCAATGGCCGAATTGGGTAAAGAAAACCCTAAAAGGGGCTTAGTGTAACGATCCAAGAATTTTAAATCGAACTGTATGTTGTAGCCGATGAGGGGGCGGTTTCCGACAAACTCAATCAGAGCCATGACCGCCGTTTCGATATCGACTGCATTGTCGAGGTCTTGCTTTCGGATTCGGTGGATAACAATAGAATCCTCCGACAACCGCTCTCGATGATCGATCATGGCTTCAAAGGCGTCGCCTGTCATGATCTGTCGTCCGTTAATCTTCACCGCGGCAATGGAAATCACCTCATCGGTTTTAGGATCCAGCCCTGTGGTTTCACAATCAATCGAAACCATTTCAGATCCGACATAAGGCTCGAATAGGTGCTTGTAATCACTGTGACGATTTTTAAAGCGATCGGCTAATCGCATCAGGGTTCTTGCTAGCATCCTTAACCTCGGATGTGGAGTTCAAGGGCCAGCCACTCTTTGAACTCTTTGATCACGTGCAAGGCTTCACGGAGCAAGTCCCGATCCAAACGATTCAGCTTCTTCACCATAATGCGGTTGTGACTGACCTTCGACCCATCGTCGGTACCTGCGGCTTCGAGTTGATCCAACTGAGTTTGCAACCTCAGCTGCATAAATAAGGACAACGCACTTTCTAAGTTACGCCCCAACCGCTCGTGGATCGCGCCCATCTCAACTAACTCCTCTATCCGGCGATAGGTGTTGGTCTGTCGGATGCGATACTTCAAAGCCAGTGAGCGAACGCCGTGTACCAAGGGGAAAACGCCCCCTTTTTTCACATCAAGACCCTCAGAGTCACTTCGGACATTTCCAAATAACGTGAGCGGCACCGCAAAGTTCATCACGGGCTTGGCAAAATGCGCCAGGAAAATATCATTACCCCGCATATGATCGTGGGCCCAATGCGACATTTCATTAAACAGAGCTTTGTTGCCGGCGACAAAATGCCCGTCTAAGGAAATCGCCATCTTCATTTGCGTCTCTTCGGTCATATCATGGACCCAGCCAGCCATGGTCTTCCTCCAATCCGATACGGTCCGTGCCCATTCCGGATTGCTCACCATGATGTGACCCGGGCAGCGAGGAAAGCCGATCGATATAAGATCGTCACTGAATTGATTCAACAGTCGCTGACGTTCATCCATTGGCCAGTCAAAGTCATCGGCGATGATCAACGCATTATCTTGATCGGTCTTTACAATCTGCTCCCAACGACCCTCCGAACCTAGGACCGTGAGTGCTGTATTCTCGAGTACAGTCTCCGGCATGGTGATCTCATAGAGCTTGGCCACCAAGCGTCCATTAAGTGCCGCCAATAACTCCATCATGAAGCGTATTTTTACGCCCTTGGCATTTAAGGTCCGAATCAATGCGTTCAATGCCTTAGAGGCCGCTTTCAAATCAGCTACCGACCGCGCACGCTCAATTTGGACTCCCATCAAGTGCGATTGACCGGTTAAATAACTCAGAATATCAGTCAATTCGGTCACACCGACCACACGCCCCTGATCAAGAACCACCACGCGCTTAATATTTTTTCGCGTCATAACGATCAAGGCATTGAATAAAAACTCATTGGCATCGCAGGTAATCAATTCAGAGATCACAATTTCACCAATGGGCAGGTCAGGCGTATGCCCGGCCAACGCCAAGGCATTCAAGAGGTCGGTGCCAGTGACCAAACCATATTTGTTGGCGCAGGTATCGCAGTCCACCAGAACGCAGTCGATATGCGCCGCACGCATTTTCTCAACGACCGCAGAAAGTGGGGTCTCTGGAGCGACGATCAGGGGCTCTCGCATCACAGAATCCTTGATACGCACCAAACTGAAGTCGTCACTGCCTGCAGGCACTTGCATCCGAGAGCGTTGCTTTTCCATAGTGGCTAACCCCTTATGGAAAAAATGACGAAACTCCGGATTGTCATGAACCAAATCAATAAACACCCGCGCTGGAATCATGTGACAAATGCACTCTTCAAACGCCTGATATTTATCTCGGGCTTTGCCCTTTAGGACAGCCAGCGAGCCAAAGAGATCTCCTTCTGAATATTGAGCGACACGTTGGTCATCACGAGAGCCATCAATACTCTCGTCATATTCTTCCACCTGACCTTTGATGATGATGTAAATACCATCTGGTGCACCACCGGCGGGGATAATGTCTTCGCCTGCATCGAAATAAACAATCGACACACTCTGCTTCAACACATCCAACTGAGCATCACTCAGCAGATCAAACGGTGGTATGTCGGTATTCAGGACTTCACTGACCATGGGTCACCCTCTTGGTTAATCTCTCTATGCTGACATAAAAAAGGGCGCCCTAAGGCGCCCTCTTTTAGTCGGATTTGACTTCAATCAGTCAAATCAGTGACCGGTTGCCGCACCAGCACCCCGTGGGATACGGATACTTTCAACCATGTCTTGAATGTCCT
>CAJXXD010000139.1 GCA_913062835.1 uncultured Gammaproteobacteria bacterium | reverse complement strand
CATCAAGACGGTCATAGTCATCTGCTCGCCGCTACCGTGCCGAATCAGCGATCCTATGATCCGACATACAGCTATGAAGTGGCTGTGATTGTGCAGCACGGTTTGAAACAGATGTATGACGAAAATCAGAGTGTGTTCTATTACATCACGCTGATGAATGAGAACTACCCGCACCCTGATATGCCGGAGGGTGTGGAAGAGCACATCATCAAAGGGATGTATTGCTTGAAGCCCGCATCGGGTAAGGGCAAACATCGGGTTCGTTTGCTCGGTTCTGGCACCATTTTGCGTGAGGTCGAGGCAGCCGCTGAGCTGTTGGCTGAGTATGGAGTCGACGCCGAAGTGTTCAGCGCGACCAGCTTCAATGAGCTGCGGCGTGACGGCCAGTCTTGTGCTCGTTACAACCTGCTTCACCCAGGTGCCAAGACGCCACGTGTCAGTCATGTGGAGACCTTATTGGGCGGCTCGGACGATCCAGTGGTCGCGGCGACCGATCATATGCAGCTCTTTGCGGAACAGATTCGTCCGTTCTTGGGTAAAACCACCTATGTGACCTTGGGTACGGATGGCTTTGGGCGTTCGGATTCACGGAAGAAATTGCGAGAGCATTTCGAAGTGGATCGGCGCTTTGTGACTGTGGCTGCCCTGAGCGCGTTGCATAAGGACGGCAAAGTCACAGCCAAGGTGGTGACCGATGCCATCAAGGCCCTGGGAATCAACCCGGATCGCCTTGATCCGGTGTTGTTGTAAGGAGGACGTCATGACAACGATTCGTGTACCAGATATCGGGGACTCCTCAAACGTCACAGTCATTGAGGTGGCGGTGAAGACCGGCGACACAGTGGCCGTTGGAGACACCCTGATCGTATTAGAGTCCGACAAAGCATCGATGGAGATCCCAGCCGAACAAGCGGGGGTTGTGGGCACTGTACACCTCAGTGAGGGAGCCGAAGTCAATGAGGGCGACGCAATCTGCGAGCTTGAGACCGGTGCGGTTGAGTCCACTACGGTCGCAGAGCCTGAGTCTTCTGTTGAAGCTCCGGTTTCATCGACTCCCGAAGTGGCGGTTGCGGCCGCCGCTGCCTCCGGTGCTACCGAACGGGTCAATGTGCCTGATACCGGCAATGCCGATGGCGTGACGGTGATCGAGGTATCGGTGTCCGAAGGTGATCAGGTCTCCGAAGGCGACACCCTGATTGTCTTGGAGTCTGACAAAGCATCCATGGAAATCCCTGCCCCAGCGAGCGGCCGAGTGGCTGCCCTTTTGGTGAAAGAAGGCCAGCAAGTGGTGGAAGGCGATGCCATCTGCGATTTGGAAACATCGGCTGCTTCGGCTGGAGTGGTTGCTGCACCTGTATCGGCACCCGCATCAGCGGCTGAGGCTGAAACGCCTGTCGCCGCTCAGCCATCGGCGCCTGCGAGTGCTATTGAATCTGTGGTAGTGCCTGACACCGGCAATGCCGATGGGGTCACAGTCATTGAAGTCTCAGTGGCGGTGGGTGATACCGTCGCCGAAGGGGACACCCTGATTGTGCTTGAGTCGGATAAGGCCTCGATGGAAATTCCCTCTCCCGTGGCGGGTGTGATCGAGTCTCTGGCGGTGAAAGAAGGCGACTCGGTGGCCCAAGGCGACCTGATAGGCTCGGTAAAATCGTCAGGAGGCATGGCTCAGCCTACTTCGGTAGCCGCTGTGGCCCCTCCGGCGCCCTCCGCACCGGTGGAGACACCACAGCCGGCAAGCGCCCCCGTCAAACCTGTAGATTCGGTCTCGACTCAAACCTCTGGACTGGTACATGCCGGTCCTGCGGTCCGTGCGCTTGCGCGTGAACTTGGGGTGGACTTGGCGCAGGTGACAGGGACAGGCCCAAGGGCTCGCATCACCAAAGACGATCTGCATGGGTACATTAAAGCCCAGTTGCAAAAGAGTCAGAGCGGCTCTGTAGCTGCCGCCACCGGTGCCGGTATACCGGGTATTCCAGCGGTTGACTTCGCGGCCTTTGGGCCGATCGAGCGGGTGCCGATGACTAAGATTCACAAGCTGACAGCGGACAATATGACCCGTTGCTTGTTGAATGTGCCTGCTGTGACTCAGTTTGATGAAGCCGACATCACTGAACTGGAAGCTTTCCGTAAATCCATGAAGGGCGAAGCCGATGCGAAGGGCGTCAAATTGACCCCCTTACCTTTCTTGATTAAGGCGTCCGCATATGCATTGAAGGCGTTGCCGCAAGTCAATGCCTCCATTGATCCAGACGCGTCGGAAATCATCCGTAAAGGCTACGTGCACATCGGGATAGCGGTGGATACCCCTGACGGGTTGATGGTGCCTGTGATTCGTGATGCGGATCAGAAAGGCTTGTGGGAGTTGGCGGCTGAGGCGGCTGAATTGGCAGATAAAGCCAAGAACAAGAAGCTGAAGCCTGCTGAAATGCAGGGTGCGACCTTCACTATCTCATCGTTGGGATCGATCGGAGGCACAGCCTTCACGCCTATCGTTCCGGCACCACAAGCGGCGATCTTGGGGGTATCCAAAGCGTCTATGAAGCCGGTGTGGGATGGTACGGGCTTCCAGCCTCGATTGATGTTGCCCCTGTGTCTGTCCTACGACCATCGCGTCATCAACGGAGGCGATGGAGCTCGATTCACGGCTCTCTTGGGCAGTGTGTTAGGCGATCTTCGGCGACTGCTGTTCTAGGACGAACTTTGGGTGCGGGGAGATTTCCAGTAGATCTCCTCGCCTCCATTGCGTCGCGCCAAGGTACGGGCCATTACAAATAACACATCGGATAACCGGTTGATGTACTGGCGAAGGTCCGCGCCGATCGTTTCTTCAGATGCTAGCGCTACGATGACCCGCTCGGCGCGCCGAGCGACGGCTCGGGCCATATGGCAATACCCGGCAGCTGTTGATCCGCCTGGCAGGATGAATTCTTTTAAGGGGGGCACCTCAGCGTTTAATTGATCACAGAGAGTTTCTAGGTGCTCCACCATCTCCGGGTGAATCAATTGGAAGCCTGGAACCGCCAGTTCGCCCCCTAAATCGAATAGGCGGTGCTGAATTTCAGTCAATGCCTCCAACATAGGCTCATCGTTCGGCAGTTCGGCAATGAGGAGTCCGATCCAGGAATTTAGCTCATCGACGGTGCCCACTGCTTCGATACGCAGGCTGTCTTTGCGTGTACGGCTGCCATCGCCGAGTCCTGTGGTGCCATCGTCGCCTGTTTTCGTATACAGCTTGGTCAGTCGATTACCCATGAGATTCCTCATTTTTTAACGCATCCACGCGATGCCTGATTTTTAACAAGAGCCAAAGGCCCGGAAGCACCAGTAGGGTCGTGACGATAAAAAACAGGACCCAACTGCCAGTGACATCCACAAACCACCCACTGCCGCCAGCCAAGGTGGTCCGTCCAAAATTACCAATGGACGCCAGTAATGCATACTGGGTCGCTGAAAAAGCGCGTCCTGTCAGTGCGGTAAGGAAGCTAACAAAGGCCACGCTTGAAAAAGCCGTGGTGAAGTTGTCCACGACAATGGTGGTGGCAAACAGCCATTCCTTAGGGCCCGCCAATGCAATCCAGGCAAACATCAGATTACTCAATGCCATGGCCGAGCCACCGATCAACAGCCCCTTAACGACGCCGAGCCGCACATTGATAAACGAGCCAATCAAGGTAAATGCAATGGTGGCAATCCAGCCAAGCATCTTGGTGTAGTCGGCGATTTGCTCATTTGAGAAGCCGACATCTTTGTAGAAGACGATCGACATCCGACCCAAAAAGGCCTCGCCAATTTTGAATAGAAAGACGAACAGAAGAATAAGAATGGCTGTTTGCAGTCCGTTTCGACGAATAAAGTCGGCCAAGGGCTCCCAAACTGTGACAATCAGCCATCGTAGAAGGCGTTGTCCGGGCGTCGAGGCCAACTGGGTGTATTG
>CAJXXD010000138.1 GCA_913062835.1 uncultured Gammaproteobacteria bacterium | reverse complement strand
CGACATTAAACAAAGACAGGATTTAGGCTGGATCATGGTGATGGTCCGCCGTCTTTGTATTTTCGCCATCATGGGTTTGGCCTGGCTGTATTACCAAGCGGCTACCAGTGATCGATCTTTGGCCGCGATTGGCTTGGTGGCTTTCGCGGCCGCCGCGCAATTTGCGCCCGCACTCTTTGGCGGACTGTATTGGCGAGGCGGCAACCGATATGGCGCTTTGGCTGGTATGTTAGTAGGCCTCGTCAGTTGGGCTGCCGTGTTAGTTCTACCTGAAATGGCGCTAGCTAACTGGCCCGCAGACTTGGCCGCCTGGATCTCAGCTGACCCACTGACCGTTGGCGTATTAACCTCACTTGGACTCAACACGCTGACCTATTTCGGGGTGTCGCTCCTCACCACCCCGCGGTTGGTGGATCGAGTACAGGCGGCAACCTTTGTCGATGTCCCCCCAGCCAACTCGCGCGGCAGCCGATATGTTCAGGCCGATATGCGAGTGGGCGACCTGACCACCTTGGCGTCTCGGTTTATAGGGAACGATCGGGTTCAGTACATCCTAGACACCTACGTGAGTGAACATCAGCTGTTGGTGCTGACCGACAAAGACCCAGCCCCCTCGGAATTGATAGCCTCAGTTGAGAGCGTCTTGGCCCAAGAAATTGGCCATACGTCGGCCCGGCTGGTGATTCGCTCGGCATCCCGGGGCCGCCGAATTCATCTGGGGGAACTGGTGTCGTTGGTCGACGAAGCCTCGACCCTTGCCCGCCAGAACCAAGAGCTCTTGAGGAAAGCAATCGAGCATTTGCCCCAAGGCATCAGCGTCGTGGATCAAAATCAACTTCTTGTGGCCTGGAATCGGCGCTACCAAGAAATGTTTAATTACCCATCTGAGCTGCTGACAGTCGGCCGCCCGGTCGCAGACTTGTTCCGACACAATGCACAACGCGGCCTGATTGCTTCCTATGAAACGGACGACCAACTGGAAGCGGCCGTGCAACGGCGACTGGACCACCTCAACCGAGGCTCTGCCTATCGTCGGGAGTCTGAGCTCTCGACCGGCATGACTCTTGAGATCATCGGCCAGCCAATGCCCAACGGCGGGGATGTGACGAGCTATTCAGACATCACCTCGTACAAACAAACCGAAGGCGCCCTCCGCGAATCTGAGCAGGCCATTCGGGTCTACACCGACAATTTGCCGGCCATGATCGCCTATGTTGATCGGGACTACCGGATTCAATTTATTAACAAGGCCTTCGAGCGAACCATGCGCATATGGCGGGAACAAGTGATCGGCCGCCCCAACTGGGAAATCTTCACCGAAGCCGAATACGAGCTGCGTAAACCCTACCTTGAGCGCGCGTTTGCCGGTCGTAGACAGCGATTTGAGGTCTCGATCGACCGCGCAGGGGAGCACAAAGAGTTCGAAGCCCTGTATGTGCCTCACCGACTCGATAATGGCGATATTCAGGGCATATTCGTGCTGTACCAAGATGTGACCGAGCGCAACGAAGCACGTAAGGGGCTCGAGATGGCCAACGAAACCCTCGAAGCGCGAGTCGAGGAACGGACCGAAGCCTTGCAGGTTGCCAACGACGCACTGGCGGAAGAAAACCTTCGACGCGCCAAAACCGAGACTGCGCTCACTGAGGCGATGCAGGCGACAGAACAAGCCAATTTGTCAAAAACACGTTTCTTGGCGGCCGCATCACATGATCTGCTGCAACCGCTAAATGCGGCCCGTTTATTTGCCACCTCTCTAGCCGAACGCGCTGAAACCGATGAAACCAGAGAACTGACACGTCACCTCGATGGAGCATTGAGTTCAGCTGAGAGCTTGATTTCTACCCTGCTTGAAATCTCTAAACTGGACGCCGGAGTTTTGACCACAGACATTCGGACCTTTCATTTGGAAGAACTGTTCGGGCAGCTGTCACAAGAATTCCAGCGCTTGGCCGAGTCGCGCGAGATTCGCTTCAAGGCCAAATCTCGGCCTGTGGTCGTGCAGACGGATCCGAAATTACTGCGGCGAGTGCTGCAGAACTTTTTATCCAACGCCCTGCGTTACACCGAAAATGGTGGCCGTGTTCTGTTTGCCGTTCGGACGTTTGAGGGTCAGGTGCGCATTGAAATCTGGGATACCGGCATTGGGATGGCTGCAGACGACATTCCCACTATTTTTGATGAATTCAAACGTCTCTCCGAAGGCGTGGAGACGGAAAAGAAAGGTCTCGGTCTCGGGTTATCGATTTCAAAACGCATCTGCGATCTGTTGCAGCTGACCTTGAAGGTGCATTCAACGCCAGGGGTTGGATCATGCTTTTCTGTGAGCTTACCGATCGCTCACGGCACCCCACAAGCGCTAACTAAGCGCACCAAAGCGACCGCGCAAGCGCTCGGCAAACCGCTCGAGGGTCGACATGTGCTAGTGATCGACAACGACCCGAGCATTCTAGACGGGATGAGTGCACTTCTGGGTGGATGGGGCGCGACAGTACATACCGGCGCTACTTTGGACGATGCACGCCAGTTAATGCACCAGCAACCCACTATCCAAGTCGCGTTAGTCGACTACCATCTCGATGACGATGCGTTAGGGATTGATGTAATTGCGGTATTGAGAGCCTTGGAGGGGAACTTAGTCTGTGCGCTTATTACTGCTGACAGGAGCCCCGAAATGTTGGCAGAGGCCAAGGCACTCGGAGCAACCGTCCTGCATAAGCCGCTAAAGCCAGCGGCGCTTCGGTCTTACCTTACTCAGAAGCTTCGGGGGATGCCGCTTCCACCATCGGCTTGAGTTCACCCGACTGGTACATCTCAAGCACGATGTCACAACCGCCAACCAGCTCGCCTTCGATCCATAACTGCGGGAAGGTTGGCCACTCGGCATATTTAGGCAATTCCGCACGGATGTCTGGATGCTCAAGGATGTTCACAAATGAAAACGGGCGCCCACAAGCCATCAGCGCTTGAACTGTCTGTGCTGAGAATCCGCACTGTGGCGCGTTCGGGGTTCCCTTCATGTACAACAGCACCGGATTTTCGGCAATTTGGGTTTTGATGGTGTCTAGGGTGCTCATATTGGTCCTTCCTACTCGCTCCAATGAATTCTCAGTGCTACACTCGACCGCTTTTCCGGGTTACGGCAATGGCGATTTCACATTTCTTGATGCTCAATGATTTGTCCGCAGAGGCACGACTTCAAGTGCTAGCGCGCGCGGCTGAGCTGAAAAAAGAATATCAGGCGGGATTGAGGCACAACAGCCTATCGCAGCGCGTCCTTGCCATGATCTTTGAAAAAGCCTCCACGCGAACTCGAGTCAGCTTTGAAGCGGGCATGACCCAGCTCGGCGGCTCGGCCATATTTTTGTCACCGCAGGACACTCAGCTCGGCCGTGGCGAACCTCTAGAAGACACCGCACGTGTTTTATCCGAAATGGTCGATGCCGTGATGATCCGTACTGGCGATCACACAAAATTGGAACGTTTTGCCAAGGCGTCTCGCATCCCAGTCATTAATGGACTGTCAGACAGCTGCCATCCCTGTCAGCTACTGGCCGATGTGCAAACTATGATCGAGCATCACCATCAAATTAAAGATCTCAAAGTCGCATGGATCGGTGATGGCAATAACGTCTGTCAAACCTACTGCGAAGCGGCCGGTCTGTTTGGCTTCGACTTGATTGTGTCGTGTCCAGATGGCTATGCGCCAGAGGCCGATTGGGTGGCGAAAGCAAAGGGACGTATTCACTTTGAGCAAGATCCAGCGAAAGCGGTTGCGGGTGCCGATGTCGTCACCACCGATGTGTGGGCCAGCATGGGACAAGAAACCGAAGCTCAGACACGCGCATCCGATCTCGCCCCCTATCAAGTCACCCCTGAGCTGCTCGATCGTGCAGGTTCTAAGGTCATGTTCTTACATTGTCTCCCTGCCCATGAAGGAGAAGAGATCA
>CAJXXD010000137.1 GCA_913062835.1 uncultured Gammaproteobacteria bacterium | reverse complement strand
TTAAAATACGATCCGATGGACCCTGATGCATTAGGCGGTATACACCGGGGGTCGGTTGCGTCCAAATCAGGGCTTGATAGCCATCCCCTGAATACCACGCTTGTCGGACTATCGCTTGGTCAGCGTTGATCGTCTTGCCATCGCGCGTCAGTTGCAAAGGCTGCTCATTGGTTAGGCGGATCACCCTTAGCTGAGAGATGTCCGAGTCCACCCGGATCGTGTTTTCAATTACCGGCAATTGTTGGGATTGCAGTGCCAGCTCCAACGCATCAAGCATCACCGGGATCAGATCACCGGGCTCACTTAAAACCGTGAATAAGCCGCCGGTTTGCAGAGCCATCTGGGTCAGTAGCGGTAGATCGGCTTGCTCGGAGAGGGCGATGGTGTGCAGTCGACACCCTTTGTTCTGGGCTTCAGGTATCTGGCCTTTAATCAATCGATCTCGCGAAGCGGCAGAGGCTTCGGGGCCGCCTCGGACGTCCACAATGCCATCGGTGATTAAAATAACATGGCAGGCATTCCCGGCTTCGACCGCGGGTGCCAGCGCGTTCCGGATGGCACTTTCAATGTGTGTGAACCGGTCGGTTGCGCCGATTGAGGCCGTGATTGGCTCACTCAAGGCAGACCAGCGTGCATCAACCGGCCCGTAGGGAACGAGTGGACGCACATCGGAGCCGAATAGCCAAATGCCGCCGCGCGAGTTTTGTGGCAGCAGCGTCGCGAGCAGTGCAGTCGCAGGACCGCGGACCGCATTAGGATCTGCAGTCTTCATTGAGCCTGAGACGTCCACCAGCACGCGCACATCAGCCGGACTTGCGGCCCAGCCAAGGGGCGACAGCAGAAATAAGCCGATCAGTGCGTTAGAGACTGACTGCCGGATGATCTTTGAAATAGTCGAGCGCATGGGGGTTCGCTAAAGCCTCTATGTTTTTCACTGGGTCACCGTGCACGACCTGCCGTACCGCCAACTCCACGATCTTACCACTCACTGTGCGCGGCAGGTCGGGTACTTGAGCAATCACCTCGGGAACGTGACGGGGCGTGGTGTTGTCCTTGATTTGCTGCTTGATCCGTTTGATCAATGCATCATCGAGTTCGATATCGTCTTTGAGCACCACAAATAGCACCACTCGCACGTCATCCGCCACCGTTTGCCCAATTGCGAGCGATTCAATCACCTCTGGAATCACTTCAACTTGGCGGTAGATCTCTGCCGTACCGATCCGAACGCCGCCAGGATTTAGGGTCGCGTCTGCCCGTCCGTATATGATGAAGCCGCCTTGTTCTGTGTGCTCGGCATAATCGCCGTGGGCCCAAATACCGGGGAACCGCTCAAAATAAGCCGCTCGGTATTTACTGCCGTCAGCGTCATTGAAAAAACCAACCGGCATGACAGGAAAGGGTTGGCGACAGACCAATTCACCTTTTTCGCCGATGACTGGCTCACCCTGTTCGTCGACCACATCCACAGCGAGTCCAAGTCCGGCGCACTGCAGCTGACCCCGGTAGACTGGCAGGATAGGACAGCACAAACAAAAACAAGAGACGATGTCTGTGCCACCAGAGATCGAACCGAGTAATAGGTCGGATTTGATGTCGCGGTAGACATAATCGAAGGACTCGTGTGAAAGCGGTGAGCCGGTCGATAAAATCGCCTTTAAGTTCGGGAGGGCGTGGGCTTCGGATGGTTTATAACCTTGTTTTTCCAGTGCAGCGATGTATTTCGCTGAGGTTCCGAACACATGCCACCCATCGGTGTCGCAAAGCGTCCAGAGGGTCTTGGTACCCCGGGCAAAGGGAGAGCCGTCATAGGTGACAATCGTTGCCTCAGAGGCTAAGGCAGCAATCAACCAATTCCACATCATCCACCCACAGGTGGTGTAGTAAAACACCCTGTCACCGGCTCGAATATCCACGTGGTAGCGGTGCTCCTTCACTAGCTGGAGAAGTGCACCTCCCTGGCTGTGCACAATGCATTTGGGGACGCCCGTGGTGCCTGAGCTGTATAGGATGAATCCGGGGGCATTGAATGGCACAGGCGTGAAGGCCAGCGTCCGGTCTCCGGTAACCGCATCGTCCCACGCGAGAATTCGGCAGCGAGTGGTCAGATCCGGTGTTTCCGTTTGTGCACTGGCGGTGCCGCGATACACGATTGCGGTTGACACCGAATCTAAGGCCGCGAGGAGCCCGCTCACTTTTTCGCTGAGATCCAAGTCTTTCTTGTTGTATCGACTGGTCAGAGCCGCGATGAGTACTTTAGGCCGAGTTTGCCCAAACCGATCCAGCACGCCTTGGACCCCAAAATCTGGGGAACAACTGGTCCATACAGCGCCGAGCGACAGTGTGGCCATGGAGGCGATAATAGCCTCAGGGCCGTTGCCGACCCAACCGGCAACAACATCGCCAGAGGTGACGCCAGCCGAACTCAGTGTATGCCGCATATTGGCCACAGATTGACGCAACTCGCCCCAACTGACCTCAAACCGATCGCCTTGTTCAGTGTGCGCGATAATCGCCACGGCCCCGTCCGGCTGGGAATGGACTAAACAATTCTCTGCAAAGTTGAGCTCGCGCTCGGGAAAGAACTGAGCACCGGGCATGGCACTGCGATTTGTTATGACAGGGCCGTTTTGTGTTCCTTTAAGGCGGCTGTGCCGCCACACGCCATCCCAGAACAATTCAGGCTCATGGATACTGAAGCGGTGCAGTCCGCGATAATCGTGTATCGAGCGGCCGAGTTCGGCGTTAAAGAAAGCCATGAGTTCGGTGATCTGTGCGCGACCTATATGGGCGTCGCTCGGTTGCCAAAGTGGTGTCATGGGGTTGTTCCGCGTTCTCTTTTTTAAAAATGTTATCAGAGAATCCCCGCGAACTACGACTAATCGGCAGGTAAACCCCCTTGTGTTTTGCTGCGCTGCAACGTAAGTTCTCAATAATATTGCAGTGCAACAATTTTGGATGGGAGTGTCCGATGTTTGACCAAATGATGAAACAAAACGAAGAGCTGTTAAAACTGATGCAGTCCATGATGGGTACAGAGGCGATGGAGAAAGCATTCAAGCCCATGGCGGAACTTATGGAGATGCAGCGGGGTCTTTTAGAGTCTGTGGCAGAGCAACAGACCGAATTGGCGACTGAGTTGATGTCGGATTATCTTGAGGAAGCCAGTGCCCTGTGTCAGTGCGATTCCATGCCTGCCATGATGGAGGTCCACAAAAAATACCTGACTAAGGTGCAAGAGAAGATGGCGCAGTTGGCGAAAAAGCAAACCGCCTCGATGACTCAGCTGGGTGAAGAAACCTTGAAGGTCATGAAAACGAACACCGATCAATTGGCGAAAACACTGAATAAATAATCGCGTTTTTCCGATAGAGACGAAAAAGCCCCGGATACGGAAGTATCTGGGGCTTTTTGTTGGTAGGTGATTAAATTCTGACGCGAACGTAGTCACCTGGTGCCGGCGCGATTTCAGGGTAGTCGGCATGACCGACTTCACGGGCAGGGACCTGTTTTGCGTCTTGACTGTCTAGCCAAGCATGCCAGTGATTCCACCAGGAGCCTGGATTGTTTGTCGCGGTCTCTAACCAGTGATCTGCGCCTTGGCCGAACTCACCTTGGCTCCAGAAGTTGCGTTTGTTTTTTGCCGGCGGGTTGATGACGCCTGCAATGTGGCCTGAGCCACCCAAAACAAACTCTACCGGTCCGCCAAGTAACTCAGTACCAATGAACGTCGTCTTCCAAGGCGCGATGTGATCCTCGATCGCGGATAAGAAATACGAGGGTACTTTGACCTTATCGAGTTCGATCGCCTTGTCGCAGCAGCTGAAGCCTCCCGACTTGGCCAAATTATTCTCCACATACATTTCCCGGATATAGGTGTTGTACATCTTCGCTGGGAGATTGGTGGGATCTGAATTCCAGTACAGGATGTCGAAGGGGGGCGGTGTTTTCCCT
>CAJXXD010000136.1 GCA_913062835.1 uncultured Gammaproteobacteria bacterium | reverse complement strand
TCGCGCGCCGCCTCGGCGCGGTCCGGGGGCATGTCGAGGGGGCTCGGCAGGGCGGCCGCCGGGTCGAGCGCGTCGAGCAGGCGGTCGAGGTCTTGGGTGTGTTACTAGGATGGCCTGATCGACTGGTGGGGCGGTTGTGGCGATTCCATGCCAAGCAGATGCAATGGCAGTCCTTTCGATACCGAAAGGACCCCCAATGCCCCGTGTGCGGATCAGTCTGATAGTTTGCTTGCCAGAATCTGATTGACCGCTTGTGGGTTGGCTTTCCCCTGTGATTTCTTCATCACTTGCCCGACAAAAAAGCCCAGCATTTTGCCGCGCTTATCCTCTGTCGCTTGCCGGTAGTTGGCGACCTGGTCCGGATTTTCAGCAATGACCTCATCCACAATGGCTTCAATGGCGCCAGTATCAGTCACTTGAACTAGACCGCGAGCCTGGATGATGTCGTCGACTGAGCCTTCACGGTTCAACAGGGCTTCAAACACCGTCTTGGCCGTTTTTGAGTTGAGTGTTTGATCCGAAACGCGTTGGATCAGTTGAGCAAGGTCCGATGCGGTCACCGGGAATTCCGTAATGCTGACATCCTGCTGATTCAACTCAGCCATTACCGAGCCCATGACCCAGTTGGCGGCCAATTTGCCTTCGCCAGACGCCTCGGCCACTTTGGCGAAGTAATCGGCAATATCACGATCGGCAACCAACACTGACGCATCGTAGTCGGTGATGCCATAGGTTTCGGTGTAACGGACTTTCCGCGCGGCCGGCAATTCGGGTAATGCATCCCGACAGGCCTGAATGAACGCCTCATCCAACACCACCGGTAACAGATCTGGGTCCGGGAAGTACCGGTAATCGTTGGCCTCTTCTTTTGAGCGCATGGATCGAGTTTCATCGCGGTCTGGGTCATATAGCCGTGTCTCTTGGATCACGCGCCCACCGTCTTCGAGGATTTCGATTTGTCGATTGATCTCTGAATTGATCGCTTTTTCGACGAAACGAAAGGAGTTCACATTCTTAATTTCAGTCCGTGTCCCGAGAGCCTGGCTGCCTTTCGGTCGAATCGAGACGTTACAGTCACATCGCATTGAGCCTTCAGCCATGTTGCCATCGGAAATTTCTAAATAGCGGATCAATGAGTGGATCACTCGAAGATAGGCGACCGCCTCTTTGGCAGAGGCCAACTCAGGCTCAGAGACAATTTCCAACAAGGGGGTGCCGGCCCGATTAAGATCCACGCCGGTCAGTCCATCAAAGGCATCATGAATGCTTTTTCCAGCATCTTCTTCCAAGTGGGCGCGGGTCACGTTAATGCGCTTAGTTTCCCCGTCTTCGAGTTGGATGATCACATGCCCTGGTCCCACAATGGGGGCGTCGAACTGACTGATCTGATAGCCCTTGGGCAGGTCGGGGTAAAAATAGTTCTTCCGGTCAAAGACTGACGTGCGGCCAATCTCTGCATCGATGGCTAACCCAAACTTTACGGCCATTTCAAAGGCTTTAGCGTTAGGCGTTGGCAGCACACCGGGCATCGCAAGATCAATGAGCGAGGCCTGGGTATTTGGCGCTTGCCCAAATTGCGTTGATGAACCGGAAAACATCTTGGATTCCGTGGCCAACTGCACGTGCACTTCAAGGCCAATCACAGCTTCATACATGAGTGATCTCCTCGGGAGTGGCCAAATGCCAATCGGTGGTTTGTTGCAATTGATGAGCGGCATTGAGCAGCCGTGCTTCGCTGAATGCCGGTCCTGTGAGCTGATATCCGGTGGGCAGTCCATCGACCAATCCGGAGGGGAAGCAACCCCCTGGCAATCCGGCCAAATTAGTGGCTACTGTGTAGATGTCTTCGAGATACATCGCAACCGGATCGTCGCTCTTTGCGCCAATTTGGAATGCAGTGGATGGCGTGGTTGGACTTAATAACAAATCGCATTCGGTAAATGCGTGGGTAAAGTCTTGCTGAATCAATCGACGGATTTGTTGTGCCTTCTTATAGTACGCATCGAAGTAGCCCTCGCTGAGTGCGTATGTCCCGATCAGGATGCGTCGCTTCACTTCAGAACTAAAGCCTTCGCCACGAGACCGCTCATACAGGTCGGTCAGATCGGCGGGCGAATCGGCGCGATGGCCGTAACGGACCCCGTCAAAACGAGACAGGTTCGCACTCGCTTCCGCCGGTGCGATGACGTAATACGCCGGAATGGCTTCGGCGACATGAGGTAATTTGACCGGGACCAATTCAGCACCCAACGCACGATAGGCATCCATAACAGCCTCCATACGGGCTTGCATGCGCGCATCGAGGCGTTCATCGAAGAATGCATCTGGCAGACCAATCTTAAGGCCCTGAATCGAATCAGTCAGGGTGGCTGTGTAGTCTGGAACGGGTTGGTCGGCTGAGGTCGAATCACGCGGGTCGTGACCTGCAATCACCCCGAGTCCGAGGGCAAGATCGGCTGCGCTTTTTCCAATCAGCCCGCCTTGGTCTAGGCTCGAGGCATAGGCCACCATACCAAAACGGCTGACCCGTCCATATGTGGGCTTAAGCCCTGACGTGCCTGTGAACGCGGCCGGTTGACGGATTGACCCGCCTGTGTCGGTTCCGGTGGCAATTGGGGTCATGGAAGCGGCAACCGCCGCTGCAGATCCGCCCGAACTGCCTCCGGGCACGCGTTTCAGATCCCACGGATTTTTGACCGGGCCGTAAAACGAATTTTCATTGGATGAGCCCATGGCAAATTCATCCATATTCAGTTTGCCAAGCATGACCATGCCGGCCTCTTGGCAGGCACGCACGACATGAGCGTCATAGGGTGCGACGAAGTTGGATAGCATTTTTGAGGCGCAGCTGGTCAGGACGCCGTCCGTACAAAAAAGGTCTTTATGTGCGATGGGCAATCCGGTCAAAGGACCGGCCGTTCCGGCTGCACGTGCGGCATCGGCCGCCTGAGCCTGTGCGAGCGCTTGGGACTCCGTCACCGTGATAAACGCATTCAGCGTGGGGTTCAATCGTTCAATGCGTGCCAAGAAGGTCGACGTCAATTCAACGCTTGAGATCGCGCCGGACTGCAGTTGAGACTGAAGCTCTAGCAATGTGTGTTGAGTAAGATCGCTCATTCGACCACCCTGGGCACTAAGTACAGCCCGTCGGTCGCAGCCGGTGCAATGGCTTGAAGTTTTTCGCGCTGGTTGGATTCGGTGACTGCATCGGCTCGTAAAGTTTGGGTCAAATCGAGCGGGTGCGACATGGGTGCGACGCCTTCGGTCTCCACCGTTTGCATATGATCGATAAGTTCAAGGACGGCATTGAGCTTCTCTAGAGTGCTCTCTGTTTCCGTCTCGGTGAGGCCCAAACGGGCGAGTTTTGCGGTGCGTTGAATGTCATGGGCGGTCAGCGCCATACACAGTCTCCAAGGGTCGATGTCATCTCAGAAAAACACGCATGCTAGCATAAGGATGGAGCTATTCGACGCGCTCAGATAGACTCGTACTTTTATTAGCCCGCCGTATAGGATAACGCATCGATGTTAAAAGCCATTCGGGGTCTGTTTTCGAACGATCTTTCCATCGACTTAGGAACAGCCAACACTCTGATATATGTCAAAGGAAAAGGGATCGTTTTGGATGAGCCCTCTGTGGTCGCCATTCGTACGGTAGGTGCCCAGCGTTCTGTGGCAGCGGTGGGTCTTGAGGCGAAGAAAATGTTGGGCCGAACACCGGGTAACATTGTTGCGATTCGTCCCTTAAAAGACGGTGTGATTGCCGATTTCCACGTCACCGAAAAGATGTTGCAGCTGTTCATCAGTAAGGTGCACGAGAACTCAATGATTCGCCCTTCTCCACGGGTATTGGTTTGTGTGCCAGCTCAATCGACTCAGGTTGAGCGTCGAGCGATTAAAGAGTCGGCCTTAGGTGCAGGCGCTCGCGAAGTGTTTTTGATCGAAGAGCCGATGGCGGCTGCCTTGGGTG
>CAJXXD010000135.1 GCA_913062835.1 uncultured Gammaproteobacteria bacterium | reverse complement strand
TGGGTGTGGGGCCGACTGTGCTCATTACCGGCGGCAACCACGGCGACGAATACGAAGGTCCCGTGGCACTGTGTCGCACGCTACATAAACTCGATGTCGACCGAATCGCCGGGTGTGTGATCTTGGTGCCGGGGCTCAATTTTCCCGCGCTGAAAACTGGTACACGGCTGTCCCCGGTTGACGGTAAAAATATGAATCGAATTTTTCCCGGGAATTCCGATGGTACAGTCAGTGAGTTGATCGCAGACTTCATTTACAGACAATTTGTATCGCGCGCTGAAGCTGTATTGGATATCCACTCGGGGGGACGAATGATGCGATTCGCACCCACCTCGATCATCCATGCGTTGCCAGATGAGCAGCAGTATCAACGCTGCCTCGACGCCGCCATGGCCTTTGGTGCGCCATATTGCACAGTGCTCGAGGAGATGGACTCGGCTGGCATGCTGGATACAGCAGTTGAAGAGCTTGGAAAAATTTTCGTTTCAACCGAACTCGGTGGCAGCGGTACTACCTGCCCCGAGACGTTGATGATTGCAGAGCGAGGGATTCACAATTTCCTTGTTGCGACCGGTGTTTTGAAAGATGAGCTCATCGATTCACCCGAATCTAAGCTGGTCATAAGCCCTGAAAGTGGTTTCATTGTCTCTGATTGCGACGGACTGTTTGATTGCCGAGTAGCCCTGGGCGCGCATGTTAACCAAGGTGATGTGATTGCCGAGGTGCACAACTTAGACCGGCCTTGGGAGCCATCAAAGGTATTTAAGGCACCGATGGACGGTGAGTTACTGCACCGCCATGATGCGGGCCGTATCAATAATGGAGACTGTTTGGCCGTGTTAGGCGTCTCAATGGATGCGTCGAACAAATGAAGCTGGATCGGCGTGATGTGCAGATTCTCGCCTTACTGCAAGCCAACGGCCGGATGTCCTCAACCGAGCTATCAGAGGCAGTGAGTTTATCGGTATCACCCTGTTGGAAACGAGTGCGACGCCTCGAAAAAGCGGGCTTGATTCGCGGATACAGCGCGAGTTTATTTGCAGCTGATTTCGATTTGGTTGAATTACTGGTAACCATCGAGTTACACAGTCACCTGGCAGCTGACTTTCGTATATTTGAGGCGTACATGAAACAAAAAGCGGAAGTTGTTGATCTTTGGGCAGTGGGCGGTGGGCTCGATTACATTGCGCGCTTTGCCAGCGAAAATCTTTCACAGTATCAAGCCCTGATGGATGAAATCCTCGATGCAGAAGTGGGCCTGCATCGTTATTTCACCTATGTCGTTACCAAGACCATCAAGCAGGGACAGCTTCCGATTTCGCTGCTTGAGAAAAAAATCGACCGCATTTAGCAAAAAAAAGAAAAAAACACTGCGCTCACACAGTTGTTTTGCGCACATCTTTCAAGGTGATGGTCCTAAACTTGAGGGATGGAAGTCGTAAATATCAGCCAAAACGATCTATCTTTGCTAGATCGATCAGATCGCGTCCACACTGGGAGCTACGTAGCCGGTCAGTGGCGACAAAACAATACTGGGCAGACTGCAGTATTGAACCCAGCAACTGAATCGGTATTAGGAAACATTCTAAATGCCTCGCCAACGGTGGTCCGTGATGCCGTAACCAGTGCACATGAAGCGCTCAGTGCATGGCGCTACAGTGGTATTGGCTTACGCCAGCGCTGCTTAGACGACTGGGCTGACCTTATTTACTCTGCGCGCAAAGATTTGGCGCAGTTGATGGTATTGGAGCAGGGTAAACCGATCGCCGAGGCATTCGGGGAAGTGGACTATGCGCTTGAGTTCCTGAGGTTCTACGCGAAGTGGCGCCCAGATTCCTCTTATCAGTCGGCTTCACATTTACCTGGCGCCACCCAGCGTATTCAGCGCAATCCCTTGGGTGTGGTTGCACTCGTGACGCCCTGGAATTTCCCAATGGCCATGCTGATCAGGAAAGCTGCTGCTGCATTGGTGGCCGGTTGTACAGTAGTGGCACACCCCTCGAAAGAGACCCCATTTACAGCCATTTACCTGGCGGCTCTGGCGCACGAAGCACAGATTCCAGCTGGCGTCATCAATACCGTGGTTGGCGAACCGGAGCCCATTGTGACGGAGTGGATGGATGACGCGCGAATCCGCGGCATATCGTTTACCGGATCGACAGAAATTGGGCGGTTACTTTACCGCCAAGGCGCCAAAACGATGAAGCGTTTGATGCTTGAGTTGGGCGGCCATGCACCGGTACTTGTATTTCCCGACGCTCCTTTAGAGACGACTGTAGAACACATCATGCAAGCGAAGTTTGCTACCTCGGGTCAAGATTGCTTAGCCGCTAACCGAGTGTACATTCATGATGACTGTCATGATTCCTATGTTGAAGCTCTGGTTGAAAGAGTTGCAACATTATCGGTCGGATCAGGATTTGACAGTGTCGATGTCGGCCCGATGATCCATCGTGCGGCGGTTGAGAAGATTCATCAACAGGTAGTCAATGCCACAGAACTGGGCGCGACTTGTAGGGTGGGTGGGACACCCCATCCAGCAGGATCTCGGTTTTACACACCCACTGTGCTAACTGGAGTGAACGATC
Organism: uncultured Gammaproteobacteria bacterium; assembly: GCA_913062835.1. Taxonomy (GTDB): domain Bacteria; phylum Pseudomonadota; class Gammaproteobacteria; order Pseudomonadales; family Litorivicinaceae; genus HIMB30. The sequence goes on along the minus strand of CAJXXD010000135.1, from coordinate 1,383 downwards.
AGATGGCCATTGCGCGTGAGGAAACCTTTGGACCCGTGCTACCGATCCTTCGCTTTTCAGAAGAGACTGATGTTTTGTCGCGTGCCAACGCGACAGAGTACGGCCTGATTGCTTATATACATTCACTAGATCGTGCACGAATTGAACGACTCAGTAACGAATTGGACTATGGCATGGTCGCAGTAAATAGAACCAAGGTCACGGGAGCGCCGATACCTTTCGGTGGGTTGAAGCAATCAGGTCTGGCGCGCGAAGGGGGTCCCTGGGGGTATGAGGCCTTTACCGAATTGAAATACGTATGTTTTGAACGAGGAACCATCCATGCTAAATGAAGAAACATTGAACCAATGGGATCGGGAACACATGTTCCATGCATCGACTGCGCTGGGACAATTCGCGCGTGGTGAAATACCCCGTCGTACAATTGAAAGCGGACAAGGTGTACGCATTCAGGACGCAAACGGTGAGACCATGATCGATGCGTTTGCTGGTCTTTATTGTGTCAACATTGGGTACGGCCAGCAGGCGGTGATTGACGCGATGTCAGCACAGGCCAATCGGCTTCCGTACTATCACAGCTATGTTGGCCATGGCACAGAAGCATCCATCACGCTCGCCAAAATGGTTCTAGACCGAGCACCTGAGCATATGAGCAAAGTTTATTTTGGCTTGTCTGGATCAGATGCGAACGAAACAAATGTGAAGCTTGTTTGGTATTACAACAATATCCTCGGGCGGCCTGAAAAGAAGAAAATCATATCTCGAGATCGGGGTTACCACGGATCTGGTCTGATGACTGGCTCTCTGACCGGTCTACCGGTGTTTCATAAAAAGTTCGATTTGCCTTTAGAGCAAGTCCTACACGTCAGCGCACCTTGTTATTTCCGTCGACCTGAAACAGGCATGTCTGAAGAAGCATTCACCGAATTTTTAGTCCAAGAGCTCGAGGACACAATCCTCCGCGAAAAGCCTGAGACAATTGGTGCTTTTATTGCCGAACCAGTATTAGGAACCGGTGGACTTATCCCACCTCCTGTGGGCTATTGGCCGAAAGTCCAGGCGGTCTTAGAGAAATATGAAATCCTATTCATCGCTGATGAGGTGGTTACTGGATTTGGTCGTTTAGGCAGCATGTTCGGGTCGCTGCACTACGACCTAAAACCTGACTTCATCACCATCGCGAAGGGTTTAACGAGTGCTTACGCACCACTATCCGGATCGATCATTTCTGATCGGGTATGGAAAGTTTTAGAAGCAGGTACCGACGAATTCGGTCCAATCGGGCATGGGTGGACATATTCAGCCCATCCGTTGTGCGCAGCTGCTGGAGTTGCCAATCTGCAGGTTCTCGATGATCAAAATCTAATCGAAAATGTGCGTACG
>CAJXXD010000134.1 GCA_913062835.1 uncultured Gammaproteobacteria bacterium | reverse complement strand
CCTGTTGTTGGCCGAGCAATTAGGATTCCCATTGGTGGTTCGTCCAAGCTATGTTTTGGGCGGCCGTGCCATGGAGGTGGTATCGAATCTTGCCGAATTGAAACGGTATCTGCAGGATGCTGTGGTCGCCAGTGATGATTCGCCGGTTTTGCTGGATCGATTCTTGGATCCGGCCATCGAAGTGGATGTGGATGCGGTGAGTGACGGTGATCAGGTGGTTATTGGTGCCATCATGGAGCACATCGAACAAGCCGGTGTCCACTCCGGAGATTCGGCCTGCTCGTTGCCTCCTTACAGTTTGCCTATGGCGATTCAAGACGAGATTCGCGAACAAGTCATTAAAATGGCTCGTGAACTGAATGTGGTCGGTTTGATGAACGTGCAAATGGCGGTTCAAGGGACCGAGGTTTATGTGATTGAGGTCAATCCACGCGCGTCACGGACTGTGCCCTTTGTGTCGAAATGCATTGGGTTGTCACTCGCTAAAGTGGCGGCTCGGTGCATGGCGGGTACATCGCTGTCAGATCAGGGCGTGACGCACGAGCGGATTCCGCCGTTTTACAGTGTCAAAGAGTCGGTGTTCCCCTTTGCCAAGTTCCCAGGGGTCGATCCGATTTTGGGGCCAGAGATGAAATCAACCGGCGAGGTCATGGGAACTGGAGACAGTTTTGATGAAGCCTTTGCCAAGGCGCACGCCGCTGCAGGGGATCGCTTACCCAAAGTAGGCACTGCCTTTATTTCGGTTCGTGACGCTGACAAGCCTCGTGCGGCAACACTGGCGAGAAGCCTGTTGGAGATGGATTTCTCATTGGTAGGTACCCGCGGTACCTGTGATTATTTGGCTGAGCACGGCATCCCATGCGAACGCGTCAATAAGGTGCTCGAGGGCCGTCCTAATATTGTTGATATGATCAAAAACGACGCCATTGCGTTTATTGTGAATACCACCGAGGGCCGCCAAGCGATTACAGACTCCGCCACGATTCGTCGTTCGGCGTTGCAGGCTAAGGTGTGCTATACCACGACGTTAGCAGGTGGTGAGTCCATTGTTCGGGCATTGAAGTTTGGTGATGAGCGCGATGTGCGTCGATTGCAGGAGTTGCACCAGCGCGTTGAGCTAAGTGAGCAAAAGAAATCATGAATAAAATTCCGATGACCAAGCAGGGTGAAGAAGCGCTGCGCGCTGAGCTGTCTCGTTTGAAGCAGGTGGAGCGCCCGCGCATCATTCAAGCAATTGCAGAGGCTCGAGAGCACGGCGACCTAAAGGAAAACGCGGAATACCATGCTGCACGTGAGCAGCAAGGGTTTTGTGAAGGCCGGATTAAGGACATCGAGGCCAAGTTGTCGCATGCGCATGTCATCGATATTTCGCAGATTGAAAACAGTGGCAAGGTGATCTTTGGGGTCACTGTGACTTTGATTAATCTCGATACCGATCAGGAAGTGACCTATCAGATCGTGGGCGAAGATGAAGCCGATGTGAAGGGCGGCAAGCTGTCTGTCACTTCACCGATTGCCCGCGCTTTGATTGGCAAAGAAGTGGGTGATGAGGTTGATGTGACCACGCCCGGTGGCATCGTCTCGTATGAGATCGATGCCGTCGAGCATCTCTGATTAGAGCGGTCGGATTAAGTTCGACAGCCGTGGGTTTGGGCGTTCAGCGGCGCGAAACAAAAGCGCCATGGCTCCCGTAGATTGAACACAATGGGCACCGGTCTCGGCGCACAACGAATCAATTAATACCTTGCGCGTATCGCGTTCGGCGCGCACTTTGATCTTAATTAGTTCGTGGTCGTTCAGGGCACGATTCAGTTCTTCTAGAAGACCTGTCGACATGCCTTGATCACCCACCAGTACAATCGGTTTGAGATGATGTCCGATCGCCCGCATCTGCTTTTTGCGTTCTGGCGTTAACATAGGTGTCTCCATAAATAGGGCGCGCGAGTCTAGAGCAAAACATGGCACGATCCAAGTCCAGTGGACGATGGTTGAAAGAACATTTTGATGATCCCTATGTGCAAAAAGCGCAGGCAGAGGGTCGCCGGTCGCGCGCGAGCTTTAAATTGGAAGAGGTTCAAGCACGCGACCATTTGATTAAGCCCGGTCAGGTAGTGGTGGACCTTGGGGCTGCGCCTGGGGGGTGGACCGAGCTCGTTTCCCAGTGGACCGGTCCTACGGGGCGTGTCTTCGCGCTCGACATTCTGCCGATGGATTCAATCGCCGATGTCGAGATTTTGCTGGGTGACTTCACCGAGGAGGCGGTCCTGAATGCCTTAATGGCAGAGCTCGACGGTCGTGATGTGGATGTGGTGTTGTCCGACATGGCACCGAACCTGTCGGGTAATAAATCCGTGGATCAGCCCAGAGCCATGTATCTGTGTGAGCTGGCCCTTGATTTCGCTCGGTCCACATTGGTCACCGGGGGCTGCTTGTTTATCAAAGTCTTTCATGGCGAGGGATTTGATGAGTTTTTACAGGAACTTCGGCGCGATTTTCAGGTCGTAAAGACAAGAAAGCCTGAAGCCTCTCGGTCGCGGAGTCGAGAAACCTATTTCCTCGCTTGCGGCTTTCGCGGGCAGTGATCCGTTGAATCTGGGTGTAATGCCCAAATAAACCACGCTATAGTGAGGGGTTCTGGCGCCTCTGAAGGAATGGAGAAAACCATGGCAAGAAATTTGGTTCTTTGGTTGGTGATTGCGGCCGTCTTGTTGACCGTATTCAACAACTTCAGCGTGGAAACGCAGTCGCAGCAGGTGAACTATTCCCAGTTCGTGGAAGAGGTGAACCGGGATCAAATTCGCCGCGTTGTGATTGACGGGCAAACCATCACCGCGACCCGCTCTAATGGCGATATCTTCGAGACAGTGCGGCCCACGGTGGATGATCCGCGTTTGATGGACGATTTGATTCAGCACAATGTGGTGGTCGAAGGTCGTCGTCCTGAACAGCAGTCCATTTGGATGCAGCTTTTGGTTGCGGCTTTCCCCGTGTTGATCATTTTGGCGATTTTTATGTTTTTCATGCGCCAAATGCAGGGCGGCATGGGCGGTGGCCGTGGCGGTCCTATGTCCTTTGGTAAGTCAAAGGCCCGCTTGATCAGCGAAGACCAAATTAAAACGACCTTTGCCGATGTGGCCGGTTGTGATGAAGCCAAGGAAGATGTGGCCGAGTTGGTTGAGTTTTTGAAAGACCCAGGCAAGTTCCAACGCCTCGGAGGTCGCATACCTCGCGGTGTACTCATGGCCGGTCCTCCCGGAACCGGTAAGACATTGTTGGCCAAGGCGATTGCCGGCGAAGCTAAAGTGCCTTTCTTCACCATTTCAGGTTCGGATTTTGTCGAAATGTTCGTGGGTGTGGGTGCGTCCCGTGTTCGCGACATGTTTGAACAGGCAAAGAAGCAGGCGCCATGCATTATTTTCATTGATGAAATTGATGCGGTAGGTCGTCAGCGAGGCGCAGGTTTAGGGGGTGGGCACGACGAGCGTGAGCAGACCCTGAACCAGCTGCTGGTCGAGATGGACGGGTTTGATGTCAACGATGGGGTGATCGTGATTGCGGCGACCAACCGTCCTGATGTGCTGGACCAAGCATTGTTGCGTCCGGGTCGTTTTGATCGCCAGGTGGTGGTCGGGCTGCCAGATATTCGCGGCCGTGAGCAGATTCTCAAGGTACACATGCGGAAGGCGCCCGTGGCTCCTGAAGTCGATCCTGCGTTGATTGCCCGTGGAACACCTGGCTTCTCGGGCGCCGATCTGGCCAACCTCGTGAATGAGGCCTCATTGTTTGCCGCGCGCCAGAATACTCGGGTCGTGGCCATGAGCCATTTCGAGCAGGCGAAAGATAAGATCATGATGGGTGCCGAGCGCAAGTCCATGGTGATGAAAGAATCAGAAAAGCGGAATACGGCATTCCACGAAGCCGGTCATGCGATTGTGGGTCGGTTAATGCCGGAACATGATCCCGTGTACAAAGTCTCTATTATTCCGCGCGGTCG
>CAJXXD010000133.1 GCA_913062835.1 uncultured Gammaproteobacteria bacterium | reverse complement strand
GTACAGAAAGCCTCTGACGCAGCTCGTCTGTGACTACATCGAATCCGAGGGCTTTGAGGTGTTAGATGCCATTAGCCTGGAGATTCCCGACAACCTCGAAGTGGCCCGGCAAGATCCCCGGGCACCGATTGAGTTGGTGGATCGATTGAATTTAGCCAATGTAGATACCGTGGTGGCTTCTGCCTGTGTGCAAATGCCCTCACTGCCGGCAGTCCAAGGGATCCAGGATAAAACCGGAATCCCGACTGTGTCTGCGGCTGTGGCCACGACCTATCAGATGATGCGTCAGTTGAACTTAGAAACCCGCATGGACGGGGTTGGGGCGCTATTTAAGGAGTAGGTGAGTCACCATGGCAGCCAGTATCAAACAATGGATTCAGCAGGTTACCGATCGGGCACGCGAGATGCTCGATCTAAAAGCGAGTGATGCCCCGGTTGATGACCTCATTGATCAGTGTCACGCCGTGTTATCTCGACGCGGTGAAGCGACCGGATTGGCCCTAGCAGGATCGGTAGTGGCTGGATGGCGCGCCTTAGACGAGGCGGACCATTTAGATTTCTTTCAGCGGTTATTGACCGAATTTGGTCCGGACAGCAAGGCGTTAATAAAAGCCATTGAGGCCTATCAGGCCGACCCGGGGGATGCTGAGGCGCTTCGCTTGCATCAGGCAGCAGAAGCCCGTCGCCAAGAATTGTTTCGACGTATCAATGCGGCCCCCGATGGTTTGCAAACCCTGATTCGGATGCGTGAGGCGTTGCGCAAACATGTAAAGGCAATGCCTGAGCTGTCATCCATCGATACCGATTTTCGGCATCTCTTTACCTCCTGGTTTAACAAAGGATTTTTGAAGCTCGAGCGGATCGATTGGGAGACCCCGGCTGCGGTCTTAGAAAAACTGATCCAATACGAGTCGGTGCATGAAATCCAAGGCTGGGACGACCTTCGCAGACGCTTGGCTGAAGACCGACTGTGCTTCGCCTATTTCCATCCGGTGATGCCCGATGAGCCGCTGATTTTCGTCGAGGTGGCACTGGTCAATGGCATTTCCGATGCGATTGCCCCCTTGTTGGACACGCCGCCATCGCCGCCTGTGGGTGCCGACACGGCGGTCTTTTATTCGATCAATAACTGCCAACCGGGCTTGGCCGGCGTCAGTTTCGGCAACCTGCTGATCAAGCAGGTGGTATCGGTATTGCAAGCCGAGCACCCGAAGCTCAAACGTTTTGTCACCTTGTCGCCCATTCCAGGGCTCGCGCGTTGGGTGAAAAGCAACCACCCAGATTGGGAGCCTGCCTTCACCCAAGGCGGCCCAGATGAGGCGCTGAAAGCCATCGTCGCCCAATACTTGACTGAGGCGCCCAAGGGTCGCCCGTTAGATCCGGTCGCTAAGTTTCATCTGGGCAATGGGGCGACCTTGGAGCGGATCAATCCCCATGCAGATTTAAGCGATCGAGGCCGTGCTCAGAGTTATGGGTTCATGGTCAATTACTTGTACGAACTCGATGACATTGTCACCAACCACGAACAACTGATGGAATCCGGTCGCATCGCGGCCTCAAAAGACGTTCAACAGTTATTAAAAAAACAGCCTGCCATGCCTTTGAAGGAACTTCCCCATGTCAAATAACCTCTACAGCGCCATTCAATCTGCTCTGCATAAGGCCCCTGAGCGGGCATTGATCCGTTTGCTGGACGGGCGTTCATTGACCGGTGCCGACTTGGATCGTGATTCGGCAATTTTGGCCTCCGTATTGGTGGCCGCCGGCGTGACTCCAGGCGATCGAGTGTCGGTTCAGGTGGATAAGAGCTGGATGAACGTGGTGCTGTACTTAGCGGTGCTTCGTGTCGGCGGGGTCTATCTGCCACTCAATACGGCTTACACCGACAGTGAAATCACCTATTTTGTGACAGACGCCGAACCGAAAGTGCACGTGTGCAGTGCGCAACGAGCGGCCCACGTTGAGGGCCTCACAGGCGAGGTGGCAGGCCTGTCAGTGATGACTCTCGGTGATGAATCGGGCTCTTTGTATGACGCTTTCCTAGCAGCCCAGAGTGCAGGCAGTCGGGTCGACGCCATTGCAGACCGAGCGGCCGATGACATTGCTTCGATTCTCTACACCTCTGGGACAACCGGTAAGCCAAAGGGCGCCATGATTACCCACGGTAATTTGCTGTCTAACGCCCAGATGCTGACCGAAGCTTGGGGCTACAGTGGGGAAGACACGCTCTTACATGCTTTGCCTTTGTTCCACGTCCATGGACTCTTCGTGGCGTTGAATTTGGCCTTGGTCAATGGCGGCCCAGTCTGGTTGCTGCCGAAATTTGATCCGGCCTTGGTCATGGAGGCCTTGCCGCAGTCGACGGTGATGATGGGCGTTCCGACTTATTACACGCGGATGTTGGCAGAGCCCTCGTTTGATCAGGCGGCCACTGCACACATGCGCCTCTTCATCTCAGGCTCGGCACCCTTGCTGGTCGAGACCTCTGATGAGTTCTTTGAGCGCACAGGTCAGCGAATCTTGGAGCGGTACGGCATGACCGAGACCGGGATGAGTTGCTCGAATCCATTGCATGGCGACCGTCGTGCCGGGGCGGTCGGGCCGCCTCTGCCGGGTGTGGAAGTGCGTGTCGTCGGTGAAGACGGACAGGAGCTGCCTCGTGGTGAGATTGGGTCGTTGGAAGTGAAGGGCGCGCATGTATTTAAAGGCTATTGGAAGTTGCCTGAAAAGACTGCGGCTGAATTCCGCGGTGAGTGGTTTATTACCGGCGACATGGCGGTGCACTCTGAAGATCACTACATCTCGATTGTCGGTCGGGGCAAAGATTTGATCATCTCTGGGGGGCTGAACATCTACCCTAAAGAGATCGAGGATTTGTTGAACGATCAGCCAGGTGTGGTGGAAAGTGCCGTGATTGGCGTGCCTCATCCAGACTTTGGTGAGGGCATCGTCGCTGTATTGGTGGGCGGTGAACCCTTGGATATGAGCGCGCTAGAGGCGGTCTGTCGAGAAAAGTTGGCTGGGTTTAAAGTGCCCCGTCGTTGGGTGCAGTTGGAAAGCTTGCCTCGAAATACCATGGGCAAAGTGCAGAAGAATTTGCTACGCGACGATTACAAAGACAGCTTTTCTGGATAAAGGAAGGCCGGGTTTCACCCGGCCTTTTTAATTAAGGGCGCAGGTACACAAAGCCTTCTTGTTGCAGCTTGCCAAGCTCAGCGACGCCTGAGGGCACCACATCGGATGCGTCTGCAAAGTACAACTCGTCTAACGCAATTGTCCGCCCCACCAAGGTGTTGTTGCAGATTGAAAATTTCACGCCTTGCGCTCTAAGACGGTCAAAAGAATCCAAGAATGATTGGCTAAAAGCTAATGACCGGGCGATCTATGCCCGGTCACTAGAGGGTGGAACTATTCGTCGAGGAACGACCGTAAATGATCGGAACGACTCGGATGTCTGAGCTTCCGAAGCGCTTTGGCTTCTATCTGACGAATCCGTTCCCGGGTCACGTCAAACTGCTTGCCAACTTCTTCTAGGGTGTGATCGGTATTCATGTCGATACCAAAGCGCATCCGCAAGACCTTAGATTCACGAGCTGTGAGACTGGCCAACACTTGACGGGTCGACTCGGTCAATCCCTCTACCGTGGCTGAATCCACAGGCGACGAGATGGTGGTGTCTTCAATGAAGTCACCCAGTGAACTGTCTTCGTCGTCACCGATCGGCGTTTCCATCGAGATCGGCTCTTTGGCGATCTTTAATACTTTACGCACCTTGTCTTCAGGCATTTCCATCCGCTCACCCAGTTCTTCAGGTGTCGGTTCGCGGCCCATTTCCTGAAGCATCTGGCGGCTGATGCGATTGAGTTTGTTGATGGTCTCAATCATATGCACCGGAATCCGGATTGTACGGGCTTGGTCAGCAATCGAGCGTGTGATCGCCTGACGAATCCACCAGGTGGCGTACGTAGAGAACTTATAGCCACGACGGTATTCGAACTTATCGACCGCTTTCATCAGACCGATGTTGCCT
>CAJXXD010000132.1 GCA_913062835.1 uncultured Gammaproteobacteria bacterium | reverse complement strand
CCCGTTTCCTTCGCGTATTGGCTGACAATGAGTGTTATCGCGTGGGTGGCTTATCGCCGGTCAAGGTCAATGTACGGATCATCGCAGCCACCCACCAAGACCTCGAAGAACGCGTGAGACAGGGCTTATTCAGGGAAGACTTATTTCACCGTCTCAACGTTATCCGCATTCAGTTACCCGCACTGAGAGAACGCAAAGAAGATGTACCGGTGCTGGCAGATCACTTCCTGCACCACACCGCTCAAGAGCTAGGCACCGAAACCAAACAGCTCAGCGAAGAGGCCAAGCAGATATTGTCTGACTTCGCGTGGCCTGGAAACGTCCGTCAATTGGAAAATACCTGTCGCTGGTTGTCTGTGATGGCGCCCAATCCCATGGTCCAGCCACAAGATTTACCGCCTGAGATCATCCAAACGCGAGATACTCAACTCAAACGAAGCAGCGGCTCATGGACCGGACTGCTCCGTGAGCGTGCAGCAACACTTTTGAAATCGCACGAAGGTGAGGTCATCGGTCGACTGACCGAGGAGTTTGAGCGCACCTTGATTGAGGTGGCACTGGCAGACACAGGCGGGCGGAAAAAAGAAGCCGCTGAGAAGTTAGGCTGGGGACGTAACACCCTGACCCGGAAACTCAAGGACTTGGGTTTCACGGACCATGGTGATTCTGACGACTGATTAGTTAGTCGCTTGTTGCTTCCGCTGCTCGTGCAGCGCTTCAAAGTTGATGGGCGCAAGCATCGGGGCTGGGAAAGTAGCTTTTACCGCCAGCGCATCGATGGTTTCGCGGGCATACGGAAACAGAATGTTCGGACACATCGCGCCCAAAATGTGATCTTTGGTCGGTTCATCGAACCCCTGGATGACAAACACACCCGCTTGCTGAATCTCAACCAAAAATGCCGTTTCATCTTCAGTCTTAACCGTCACACCCAAACGAAGGACGACTTCATACAGCGTGTCACTGACTGCCACGTGAGTGACATCCACATCCAAATTCAGTTTTGGGTTCCACTTTTTCTCAAAGATCTGCGGTGCTTTCGGCGATTCCAACGACAGATCTTTGGTAAATATGCGTGCGATTGAAAAATTTTGTGCGGGTTGTTCAGACATCGATCCCTGCTTCCTTTAACCACTGCTGAAGTTTTCCGGAGCGAAGCGCGGCCTGCGTGTCATCGCAGCCACCGACATGACGCTCCCCAATAAAGACCTGCGGCACAGTCCGACGTCCCGTCTTGGTCATCATCTCTTGGCGACGCGCAGGCTCTTTATCGACACGGATTTCCGTGTATTGGACGCCCAAGTCGTCAAACAAGCGCTTGGCCATCACGCAAAATGGACACAAACCAGTGGTGTACATAACGACACTGTTCATGAGGACTTACCCTTCTTCACAGGCAGTGAGGCAGCCGTCCATTCACTCATGCCACCCGATAAACGAACCACGTTTTCAAAACCGCGCTTTTTCAATGTTTTCGCAATCGCGCCAGCTGCCGTACCCATCTTACAAACGACGATCACGGGGCGACTTTTATGGCGATCAATTTCAGAGATTTTGGTGTTCAGCACGCTGACCGGTAGATTCACTGCACCTGAAATATGCCCTTGCGTAAAGTCTTTCGACTCACGGATATCCAATACCATCGCATTGTCTTGGTTCATCATGCGCGTGGCTTCGGTTGTGTTGACACTTTTTCCTGCTTTCCTGGATTCCGTGTAAAACAAAGTGGCAGCAGCCGAGAGCCAGACAACGATAAGCATCCAGTTCTCAGTAGCGAATCCGATAAAATCTTGCATAGTTAGAGAGAGGCCGTGATCCAAATTAAGACGTCGAGTATAATGATGTGGCTGACGAAGTCACGAGCAGAACCTGAATATGTGGCGCTTGTGATCTAAAACTTTGCACTCTGGACACACACATGCGCGTAAAACCGGTCGTACTGCTGATTTTGGATGGATTTGGTCTCCGTGAGCCCGCGGACGACAATGCGATTTATCACGCCCGCACTCCGAACCTCGATCGAATTGCGGCCGATATGCCGAGCGCTCAATTAGAAACCTCTGGCGAGGCGGTTGGTTTGCCAGCAGGACAAATGGGCAACTCCGAAGTCGGTCACATGAATTTGGGCACGGGCCGTATTGTGTACCAAGACTTCACTCGCATCAGCAAGGCCATCGATGAGGGTACGTTTGAAACCAACGATGCGTTGGTGAGTGCCTGCCGACTGGCCAAAGCCAATCAAAGTACGTTGCATATTTTAGGTCTGCTAAGCCCAGGCGGCGTGCACAGTCACGAGGATCACATTGAGGCCATGATTGCCTTAGCGGATTCATTGGATGTGCCCATGACCCGCCTGCATGCGTTCTTGGACGGGCGAGATATGCCTCCCAAATCTGCAGAACCCTCTTTGCAACGGTTTCAGCGACTGGAAACCGTGCATCCAAATTACCAACTCTCCAGTCTTTGTGGCCGTTATTACGCCATGGACCGAGACAACAACTGGGATCGTATCCAGTTAGCCTTTGATCTCATCACCAAAAGCCAAGCTGAATTCTCTGCGGGTACTGCGCTGGAGGGACTTCAGCAAGCCTACCAGCGAGGTGAGAACGATGAGTTCGTCAAGCCAACTCGCTTGGGTCAATCTTGGGAAATGCATGGGGATGATGTGGTCGTCGTCATGAACTTCCGAGCCGACCGAGGTCGTCAAATTGCGCGAGCATTTACTCAGAGCCCTGTGCCAGAACTTCACCGACCTGAGTGGATTCAGCAGGTCTCCGTGACAACTCTGACCCAGTATGCCGATGACTTAAAAGTGGTCGTAGCCTTCCCGCCGGAGACGCTTGAAAATACGCTCGGAGAAGTGGTGGCGAATGCAGGGCTCTCACAGCTTCGAATCGCAGAGACTGAAAAATACGCGCACGTCACCTTTTTCTTCAGTGGCGGCAAAGAGGCTCTAGTAAACGGCGAACACCGTGAACTGATCCCGTCGCCCAAAGTAGCCACATACGACCTGCAACCGGAAATGAGTGCACCTGCGGTCAGTGATTATTTAGTCGAGGCCATTGAACAGAAGCGCTTTGATTTGATCGTGTGTAACTATGCCAATGGGGACATGGTGGGGCACACCGGGCAGTTCGATGCCGCTGTCGCCGCCATTGAAGCACTCGATACTCAGGTCGGCCGCGTAGTCGACGCGTGTCGTTCGGTGGGTGGCGCCTGCATCATTACAGCAGATCACGGTAACGCCGAACAAATGGCAGACCCAGAATCCGGCCAAGCACATACGGCTCATACCACCGGCCCGGTTCCCATTTGGCTGGCCGCCAATCCAACAGGCGTCAACTCCCTGAAGTCTGGCGCCCTACAAGACGTTGCGCCGACCGTGTTGGACTTGCTGGATTTAGAACAGCCCTCTGAAATGACAGGGCAGTCGCTATTAACTCAGTGATGCGTTCCCTAGTTTGGGTGATTTGTATCGCGATCAGTGGGTTGGTTGCAGCCAGCGACATTCAGACCGCTGAACAAGAGAGAGCACGTGCCAAACAGGCTCTCGACCAGCTACAAACCAATACCGAGCTTGGTCAAAAACGGCTCAATCTAATCAAGCGTGAGATGACTCGGCTGAACCAAAGTACCGAGGCTCTGAGTCGAGACATTCAGTCTGCAGAAATCCGGTTGACTCAATTAAAAGCCGAGCAATCGCTAACAGAAGCCGCTATCGCTAACCAACAAGGCATCGTTGACCGCCTCGTCATGCTGTACCAAAAAGAGCTGGTGGCCTATTACACTACCGGGCGCACAATTCGCCCTGACAGCGCGTCAGATTCCTTGGCTGCTGATTATTTACCCTTTGTGCTAAAGGCCAGACAAGCCACTGCAGCTGCTTTAAGCGATGAGCAAAATCAACTCGCCGAGCTACTCAGCACACAAGCCGATCAGACCCGCACCGCGCAAATGGAATTACAACAACTCACTGAAAAGAGAGCGCAACTCACCACCCAGATTGCCGATCAACGACAACTTTTGGCCAGCGTGAATCGCGAACTATCCTCTTCCCAAAGT
>CAJXXD010000131.1 GCA_913062835.1 uncultured Gammaproteobacteria bacterium | reverse complement strand
GAGCGAGCTTTAAAAGATCGACCCATACCGCTTGAGCCCGGCACTATGATCGGGCAATCCGCGCCGGTGGAACGACTCAAACAGCAAATTACTCGGGTGGCCCCCTTAGATACCACTGTTCTGATAGGTGGTGAGTCGGGTACGGGCAAAGAATTGGTGGCCAAGGCCATCCATCAACAATCACCTCGAAAACACCGAGAGATGATTTCGGTGAACTGTGCAGCAATTCCCGAGTCACTGATTGAAGCTGAGTTATTTGGTCATGTGAAAGGCGCCTTTACCGGTGCGACCGACCATCGAGCCGGCCTCATAGAATCTGCGCATTTGTCCACACTGTTCTTAGATGAAATCGGTGAGTTACCACTGGAAGCGCAAGCGCGATTGCTTCGCGTATTGCAAGAAGGTGAAATTAGACGGGTGGGCAGTACCGAGCGGACACACGTTGACGTCCGGCTCATTGCCGCGACCCATCGCAATCTGCTCGACATGGTAGAAAAAGGTCAATTCCGCGAAGACCTCTATTATCGATTGAACGTGATTCAGTTAAATTGCCCAGCGCTCCGAGAGCGAGGCGACGATCTCTTGCTGTTAGCAGAAGCGTTTCTCGCACACTCCAAGGCACAGATGGAGCGCCCCAAACTGCATTTCCACGCAGAAGCTAAGGCTGCTATACAAGCCCATCCGTGGCCCGGCAACATCCGGGAATTGCAAAATGCCATTGAGCGTGCGGTCGTACTTTCCGATGGACCCGCGATTACAGTAGACGATTTGGGACTCATTTCTCGAGGTACGTCCCGACCCTCAACCCCTCAGTTTGACGGCACACCCGCTCGGGTTAGTGCCGAAACCAACCCTTCGATGTCGCTGGAAGATTACTTCCAACATTTTGTGCTTGCCCATCAAGACCAGATGAGCGAAACCGAGCTAGCAAAGCGTTTGGGCATTAGCCGGAAGAGCCTTTGGGAGCGAAGACAGCGCCTTGGAATTCCCCGTAGAAGGGACGAGCCATCGACTTAAGATGCATATCAAACGGTAACAAAGTGTTACCAAAAGTAATGTGCTACCGAAACTACCCATGCCACCTTGGGCGAAATACTCCATAACTCCATCAATAACCCACTGTTTTTAATAATAAAAAATTTAAATAAAAAGTTGGCACACTATCTGCTTATGATTCTGTACGTTCGACATAATCTGAATAAAAAAGAACGAAACGGTCAAAACATAACAAAAAGCCGGCCGGGTAAAGATCACGGTTCACTGTGAGAACTGTGCTTCGGGGGGACACGATGTCTCCCGGAACCGATAACAATAATAACGCTAAGCGTGAAGGTTCCGGTTATATGGACAATAGCTTGAGGTTCAGATTGCACACTGAAAGGTGATTTTAAAACGCGTTTACAATAACAATAACTTCCTGCGTAATTCGAAAGGGCCCTATGGGCCCTTTTTTATGCCCAAGCTCTGCTATTATGCGCGTTTTAACGTTAGGAGCAGGGCTTGTTTTCACTGTTCAAGTCACAAAGGCGGGATCCATCCATCGACATCTTTAGAGACGCCATTGCCCAGGAGTATCATGGGATTGAACACCGAGACTTATCGCCCGGCAGTCTTCGAATCATTGAAGACCTGCAGAGGGCTGGTTTTGAGGCCTACTTAGTCGGCGGCGGCATTCGAGATTTGTTGCTCGGCAAGCACCCCAAAGATTTTGACGTAGCAACCAATGCCAAACCGCAGGAGATTCAACGGGTTTTTAGAAAATCACGGTTGATCGGTCGGCGCTTTCAGATCGTGCATGTTCGCATGGGCGCTGAAGTAATTGAGGTCACCACCTTCAGGGGCTCGGCTCAAAACAGCAACCTGCAACAAGCCAATGCCTCAGGCATGCTGGTACGGGACAATGTGTTTGGGACGGTCGAAGACGATGCTGTGCGTCGCGACTTCACCATGAATGCCCTTTATTACAATCCAAAGACTCACGAGGTCCTTGATTTTGTCGGTGGCTACGATGACCTAGAAGACCAAGTCATCCGAATTATTGGGGATGCGGACACCCGGTATCGAGAAGATCCAGTTCGCATGCTTCGGGCCATTCGGTTTGTTGGGAAGCTCGGGCTCAACCTATCCGAGGAAACAGCCGAGCCAATCCGTCGACTGGCCCCCTTACTGAGGGATGTGTCTGCCTCTCGACTTTTTGACGAAGTGCTGAAATTACTGCAGGCAGGCTATGGAAGAGCCACTTTCAAAGAGCTGGTGAAGTACGATCTTCTAAAGCCCTTATTCCCGCAAACCGATGCACTCCTTAAAGAGGGGGACGATCCACACTACGAAGCACTGATCCAAGCGGCCTTGACCAATACAGACACACGCTTAGCCGAAGGCAAAAGCGTTACACCGGCTTTTTTGTATGCCGCTTTGTATTGGCCTCAGGTGCATCGCAGATGGCAGGAGCTCGAAGCCGAGGGTCATGAGCGCTCCAACAGCCTAATCATTGCCGGGGCCGAGACGCTCGACTTCAATCAACAGTTTGTTGCGGTACCGAAAAGATTCACCACGACCGTTCGTGAAATCTGGGAGCTACAAACCAAATTGGAAAAACGCCATGGCCGCCGGCCTGACTCGACTCTTGAACACCCAAGATTTCGGGCAGGTTATGATTTCTTACTGTTGCGCGAGCGCTCAGGTGAAATTGCACCTGGACTGGGGGAGTGGTGGACCCAATACCAAATTGCAGATGAGTCTCAACGTCGCGCAATGATCCAAGCTGCGGGCAATGAAGCACCTGAAGCGAGTCGGCGCAAGCCTAAACGACGGCCTCGGCGTCATGGCAACGCACACTGAGGTATACCTTGGGCTGGGTGCGAACTTAGACCAGCCGCAGGCTCAGCTATCGAGCGCGCTTCGCTCCCTCAAAGGCTGTCTAGCAGACCTGCGGGTGGGAGGCTGGTATCGCTCTCAAGCGCTTGGGCCAGCCGGCCAACCTGACTATATCAATACCGCCTGTCGGGGGCTGACCACCTTGACCCCGGACGCATTACTGACAAAGTGCCAAGCCATTGAGGATGCACATCATCGGGTTCGGGAGATCCGCTGGGGACCTAGGACGCTGGATATCGATCTACTCTATTACGGCGACCAACGTATCGAACGATCGAACTTGATCATCCCCCATCCAGAAATCCTAAATCGGGCCTTCGTGGTCTTCCCGCTTTTGGATCTCATACCAACGGCGGTGTCACCAACAGGTGACCGGCTTGACGCAAGCCGTTACGATCCATCAACCATAGAACGCCTAGTTGCCGAGGACATACCTGCATGGGACGCGTGACACTGAGCCACCTTAAACAACATCGAGCCAATGACACTCGATTCAGCATGGTCACTGCATACGATGCCTGCTTCAGTGCGGTCGCATCCGAAGCAGGGATCGACACGCTTCTAGTGGGTGATTCACTGGGCATGGTGTTGCAAGGACACGACAGCACACTGCCGGTGACGGTCGACGATATCGCATACCACACTGCCTGCGTCGCCGCCGCTTCACCTCATAGCTTCATTGTCAGTGACATGCCGTTCATGGCAGCCGCTACGACACAAGACGCCGTGCATTCGGCGAGGGCACTGATGCAAGCCGGGGCCCATGCCGTCAAAATTGAAGGCGCTGCAAATCTCGTCGATTTGGTTCGACTATTTAAAGATCAGGGCGCCGCTACCTGTTGCCATTTAGGTTTAACCCCTCAATTCGTCAACCAATTTGGCGGCTATAAAGTACAAGGGCGGACCAACGAGGCTGCCAAACGCTTGATCGAGGCCGCGCATCGGTTAGATGAGGCAGGAACCGATCTCCTGTTATTAGAATGCGTCCCCAATCGAGTCACCGAGCAGATTATGGACGCCACTCAGGTTCCGGTCATTGGAATCGGTGCCGGGCCTGCTTGCACTGGACAAGTATTGGTCATGCATGATCTCTTAGGGATTACACCCGGAAAGCCCGCGCGATTCGTGAAAAACTTCATGCAAGGGGCCGATAGCATTCAATCGGCATTTAGCGCATACGATCGTGCCGTCAAAGACGGTACTTTCCCAGCATCGGAGCATTGTTTTGTCGACTGATAAACCCCGGGTTATCTCCTCTGTCGACGAA
>CAJXXD010000130.1 GCA_913062835.1 uncultured Gammaproteobacteria bacterium | reverse complement strand
GATTCCACTGGCCGAAACCTTCGCCTTGGGTCGGCATGAATTGAAAGAGCAACAACAAAGCCAAGCACGGGCGGATGCTGCACGGCTTCGCTTTGAAGCGCGCACTGAACGTCTTAAACGCGTAGCCGAAGAACAGGCCAAAAAGCGTGAGGCAAGACGCCAATCGAGCCGTGACTTATTGGCCAAAGCCCGCCTTGCAAGGGAGACATCCGACCTATGATGGGATTGCGCTCACCCGGCATTATGGCTTCGGTTTTATTGGCATTGTTGCCTGGCATGATGACAGCGACTTGGGTATTTGGGCCTGGGGTACTGCTGAACGTACTGACGGCAACAGCGGTCGCGTGGTTGACTGAAGCGGTCTGCCTGCGTTTGAGGGGGCAGCCGGTGATGGCTCGACTCAGTGATCACTCCGCACTTTTAACTGGATGGTTGCTGGCACTGGCTCTTCCGCCTGCCAGCCCCATCTGGTTAGTGGCCGCAGGGGTCGCAGCCGCAGTCGGCTTTGGCAAACACCTCTATGGGGGGCTTGGGCAAAACCCGCTAAATCCGGCCATGCTCGGATACGCCCTGTTGCTGGTCTCTGCACCGGTTTCTATGACGACGTTATGGCTCGAGCCCTGGGCAGCCCTCGGTGCCTCCGATGCGCTTGCGGCCTGGTTCGGCCAAGCCCCAGATGCACGCACCGGAGCCACTATTTTGAATCTTTATCGACATGAATTCGCGGCATTAACCGCCCCTGAGATTCAAAACCATCCGATGCTGTCTGAATCGTCGTTAGGAGTCGCAGCAGGCACTGAATGGGTCGCTTTAGCGTACGCACTCGGCGGATTGTGGTTACTTCGCCAGCGCATAATGACATGGCACGCGCCCCTTGGGTTTCTGATCGGACTGCTGTTACCGGCTGCGTTTTTTGCAGTCGACGCCGATGCTTCAACCCCCTTAAGCGCACATCTTCTTGGGGGTGCCACGCTCTTTGCCGCATTTTTCATTGTCACCGATCCGGTGTCAGGGGCTACCAGTCCCAAAGGACGCCTGTGGTTTGGACTCGGCGTCGGCGTGCTCACCTACACCATCCGCATGGCAGGCCAATATCCGGAGGGGGTCGCCTTCGCGGTCTTGCTGATGAACTTTGCGGTGCCACTGATCGACCACTACACACGTCCTAGGATCTTGGGACGTGCAGCCTCTGTGAAAGGCAGCGGAGGCATCCAATGACGATCCGATTGGCCCTCGTGGGATTTTTGACCAGCGCCCTCGTAGGAACCGTCTACGTTCTGACCCTACCGGCCATCGAGTCAGCCCGAGAGGTCGCTCGACAAGCCTTGCTTCGGGAAGTCTCTGCCCCGTTGTTGGATGACGGTCAGCTTGGCCCATCGGTTGAGATCCAATGGCATCCAGACGCGCCTGACGCGCTGTCATTTAACCCAATCGTGACCCCGATTTTAGCGGGTCAAACGACGGTCGGTTTTATCCTTCCGCTCCGAACCACTGAAGGGTACAGCGGCGCCATCGATTTGCTGTTGGCCATCGATGCAAATGCCAGGATTGTAGGACTCCGTACACTCATGCACCGAGAAACCCCAGGGTTAGGCGACTCGATTGAATTATCGAAGAGTGATTGGATTTTAGGTTTTGACGGGCTCGCTTTTTCAGACCTCGCGCCGAGCGATTGGACCGTTAAAAAAGACGGCGGTTATTTTGATAGTTTCACCGGTGCGACCATCACGCCGCGCGCAGTCATCGACGCGGTGGCCGTATCCTTAGCGTATCTCGAACAAAAACCCACCGAGGTATTTGATGCACTCTGATATTTGGATCAAAGGCCTTTGGCGACAGAACCCGGCCTTGGTGCAGCTCTTGGGGTTATGTCCTTTATTAGCGGTCTCAAATACAGTGGAAAATGCCCTTGGCTTGGGACTGGCTACCCTGTTTGTGTAGGTGCTTTCCAATGCGACGATCAGTTTGATTCGTCATGCGGTGACCGAACACATCCGCCTGCCGGTGTTTGTCTTGATCATCGCCGCCCTAACCACATGCGCAGAATTGTTGGTGCAGGCATTTCATTATCCGTTGTATCAAACGCTCGGCATCTTTCTGCCTCTGATCGTGACCAACTGTCTGATTCTGGGCCGTGCCGAAGCTCTCGCTCGAAAGGAGTCTGTGTGGATTAGTACGCTTGATGGACTGGCCCAAGGGATTGGTTTTTTAGCTGTGCTAGTCGCATTGGGCGCTCTGCGAGAGGCCCTCTCTGGAGCGCTTCTACTGGCGGCCTTGCCACCGGGTGCATTTATCGCGCTCGGGCTCTTGGTTGCAGCACATCGAGGCATCCAGCTGCACTTGAATCGGACCCGAACGGCCGACACTGGCTCAAGTGCACGAGCGCGTCGCGTCCGCACCACGGGAGACATCTCATGAACTCGTCGATTCGCACAGAAATATTCGAGCGATTTAAAGCGAATAATCCACAGCCAACCACCGAACTGGAGTGGTCAACGCCCTTTGAGCTGGTGATCGCCGTGTTGCTGTCGGCACAAGCCACAGATGTGTCGGTGAATCTCGCGACTCGCAAATTATTTGCCAAAGCCAATACACCCGAGCAGATGTTGGCACTCGGCCTGGATGGCGTGAAAGACTGCATCAAGACCATTGGCCTATTCAACGCAAAGGCTGAGCACATCATGAAAACCTGTCTGCTGTTGCTTGAAAAGCACGGCGGTGAGGTACCCAAGACACGCGAAGCGCTTGAGGCGCTTCCGGGCGTCGGACGCAAGACAGCCAATGTGGTTTTAAATACCGCCTTTGGGGAACCCACCATGGCGGTCGACACGCATATTTTCAGAGTCTCAAATCGCACACGCATCGCTCCGGGTAAAACCGTTAGAGACGTCGAAGATCGCTTGGTTCGACTGATCCCTAAACCGTTTTTACAGGATGCACACCACTGGCTGATTCTCCATGGTCGCTATGTTTGCAAGGCTCGGAAACCAGACTGTGGCAACTGTCTGATTTCCGACCTATGCGAGTACAAAGGCAAGGTCGGCGTTTAACGTAAAGAACGCCCCTTCTTGGCCGCAGTGCGAAGACGGAGGGCGTTCAGTTTAATGAAGCCCTCAGCGTCTTTTTGGTTGTAAGCACCGGCATCGTCTTCAAAGGTGGCGATAGCCTCGTCAAACAACGATTGATCGGATCGACGACCGGTCACCATCACAGATCCTTTATACAGCTTTAAGCGCACCTCACCGTTGACGACCGACTGAGAGGCATCGATGGCCTGTTGCATCATTAAACGCTCAGGCGACCACCAATACCCGTTGTAGACCAGCTCTGCGTATTTGGCGATCAAGGAGTCTTTAAAGTGAGCCACTTCACGATCCAAAGTGATGGATTCCAGTGCACGATGCGCTTTCAGCATGATGGTTCCGCCTGGGGTTTCGTAACAACCTCGCGACTTCATACCCACATAGCGGTTTTCCACAATATCCAAACGACCGATGCCATGCTTACCACCGAGTTCGTTGAGCTTGGCCAGCAAAGTCGCCGCGGACAGACGTTCACCGTTAATCGAGACGGGATCGCCGTTTTCGTACCCGAGCACGATGTCCTCGGACTGGTCAGGGGCCGCTTCCGGAGATACTGACCAACGCCACATCGACTCTTCAGGCTCTGCCCAGGGGTCCTCTAACACCGCCCCTTCGTAACTGATGTGCAACAGGTTGGCATCCATGGAATACGGACTCTTCGTACCCCGCTTTTGTTCAACTGGGATGTCGTGTGTGTCGCAGTAGGCTAGGAGTGTTTCGCGCGACGTTAGATCCCAATCACGCCAAGGTGCAATCACTTGCACATTCGGGTTCAAGGCATAGGCTCCAAGCTCAAAACGCACCTGATCATTGCCCTTGCCGGTCGCGCCATGACTGATCGCATCGGCCCCAGTTTCTTCGGCAATCTCGACCAAACGCTTGGCAATTAAAGGTCGGGCGATCGATGTACCAAGCAAATATTCGCCTTCGTAAATCGTGTTGGCGCGGAACATGGGGAAGACATACTCAGAGACAAACTCTTCACGCAAATCTTCGATGTAGATCTCTTTCACACCCAAGGCCTCTGCCTTGGCCCGAGCTGGTTCAACCTCCTCCCCTTGGCCCAAATCGGCGGTAAAAGTCACCACTTCGCAGCCATAG
>CAJXXD010000129.1 GCA_913062835.1 uncultured Gammaproteobacteria bacterium | reverse complement strand
GGCAGGGTTTCATCCAACAAACGGCCCTTGGCCAAGGCAAAGGTTAAGGGCTCACTCATACACGCACCCGATCAATGTCTGCACCCAACCGTCGAAGCTTTTCTTCAATCCGCTCATAGCCACGGTCGATGTGGTACACGCGGTCCACGACCGTTTCGCCTTCGGCCACCAAACCGGCCACCACCAGCGACGCCGAGGCACGAAGGTCAGTACTCATCACGGGCGCGCCTTTCAATACCGGCTTTCCAATTACACTGGCTGTGGCCCCATGCAGATCAATGTGTGCACCCATCCGTTGCATTTCTGGGATGTGCATCATACGGTTTTCGAAGATGGTCTCGGTGACTTGCCCAACACCCTCAGCCACTGCATTGAGTGCGACAAACTGTGCCTGCATATCAGTGGCAAAACCGGGATATTCGAGCGTGGTGATATCGACCGCTTTCGGACGGCAGCCTTCCATGTCTAGCGATACAGTGGTGTCGCCCCGGGTGATCTTGGCACCGGCTTCTTCAAGCTTTACAAGGGTGGCTTCCATGTGCTCCGGCTCGCAGTCCGTCAAGGTGCACTGCCCTCGAGTCGCAGCAGCGGCCACTAGAAAAGTACCGGCCTCAATGCGATCAGGAATAATTCGATGCGTGGCGCCGTGCAACGAAGGCACGCCCTCAATACGCAAGGTATCGGTGCCAATGCCTTCAATCTTCGCACCAAAAGCGACCAAACAATCGGCTAAGTCAGACACTTCGGGCTCACGGGCAGCATTTTCGATAATCGTTTCGCCTTTGGCTAAGGCAGCCGCCATTAGGACGTTTTCAGTCCCCGTGACGGTAATTTTGTCAAACAACACCTTGCCGCCCACTAACCCACCGGGTGCCCGGCCTTTAATGTATCCATCGGTCACCTCAAAGGTGACACCCAATTTTTCAAGCGCTTTGATGTGCAGATTCACAGGGCGTGCGCCAATGGCACATCCGCCAGGCAACGACACTTCCGCTTCATGGCCCCGCGCCAACAGTGGCCCTAAGACCACGATGCTTGCCCGCATGGTACGAACCAAATCATAGGGCGCCACCAATGAACTGAGTTGGGTGGCATCCAATTCGACCGAGCCTGTGTCGTCCAACAAGACTTCTACGCCCATCCGGCCTAACAACTGCAACATGGTGGTGACGTCATTCAAATGCGGCAAATTTTCAAAGCGCACACGCCCAGGCACCATCAGTGCTGCAGCCAGAATAGGCAGCGCTGCATTTTTCGCGCCGCTGACTTTGACATCACCGGAGAGCGCTCGACCGCCCCGAATGACAAACCGATCCATGGCTAGATTCCCAGTCCTTTTTTTGTATTCCATTCATCCGTCGTCATGGCCGCAATGGTGATTGCATGCAAAACACCTTCTGCGATTTCATCGGCAATCAGCCGATACACTGCCTGCTGCCGTTTCACACGGGGCATGGCAGCAAAATCGTCGCTGATCGCGTCGATCTGAAAGTTACGTCCTTCGCCTCGCACCTCGAATTGCCAGTTGGGTTCACGCGATTGCAAAAGCGCTTTGACTTCAGTGTCCAGCATCTGCTTCTCCTGTTTGTATAAATTCCACACCACCCAGGGCGGCCAGTTGCTGAAAGGTTGGGTTCAGCCCAGAAAATGCCAACGAGTGCCCGCGGGCACGGGCGGACTGCCACCAAAACACCAAAATGGCTAAATGCGCGCTGCTCGCCTTGGTCCACTCACTGAGGTCGATGGTGCCAACGCCTGCGTCAATTTGCGCAAGGCCTTTTGCCTTCAACGCAGCCCAGTCGAGGTCATAATCCGAGGCGGCCAAACGCCACATCAGTTCACCCCTTGGCTGGCGCTGTCGTAATCCCACGCGTTAATCGCGCCTTGCACACTGCCGGTGGTTTTCACCAGTTCCGCAAATTGGTTTCGAAGCGTCAGGCCTAGATTAATGCCGGCCACGACCACGTTTTCAACCCGCCAACCGGCTGCCTGCTGATACCCGAGTGCAAATTGAATTGGTAGAGGCTCTTTTCCAGGCGCCTCCAAACTGGCTTCCACCAGCGCACGTGCCGGCTGCAGAATCACACCCGTTTCCGGCAACACCAATTGCTCACCGCCGTACACGGTCAATCCGCGCGCATAAGCATCCACCAGACTGGTTTGTAATCGCTCGGTAAACGCTGACCGCTCTTCGGGGGTCGCTTGCCGTGC
Source organism: uncultured Gammaproteobacteria bacterium (assembly GCA_913062835.1). GTDB lineage: Bacteria > Pseudomonadota > Gammaproteobacteria > Pseudomonadales > Litorivicinaceae > HIMB30. The sequence continues at coordinate 1,980 of CAJXXD010000129.1, read as the reverse complement.
AAACCGTCCCATCACGCGAAGCGCTATTTTTCGGTCATCCAACAGAGGGGCAAACTGATTCGCGATCCGCTCAACCAATTGGTCCTCACTCAAACTCCCGTTTTGATAGAGCGCCACGTCTTCATAAAAAGCATCGCGGGCAACCACCAAGGGGGCGACGGCCGCTTTGGGGTCCGTTTCTGATGCCTGTGCCAAACCCCCAAAAACGGAAAGGGCCAACGCCCAAATCCAGCGCATCATGGCTCTGAACCCATGTTCATGAGGAAGCGTCCGATCAACTCCTCCAGCACGACCGCAGATTGCGTGTCGTAAATCACATCGCCGTCAGCGAGGTTGTCTGGATCGCCTCCAATCGATAACCCAATGTATTTTTCACCCAGTAACCCGGCGGTCAAAATAGCTGCCGTAGTATCCAAGGAGAAGCTTGAATAGTCGGTGCTGATATCCATGTCCACCATGGCTCCGCCGGTCTGTGGCTCATAACGAATGTCGACTACACGGCCCACCGTCACGCCAGCGGCACTGACCCGTGCGCGGGTTGTAAGGCCAGCGACATTGTCGAAACGGGCACTCACGCGATAGGTATCTTGGCTATTGGCCGTGGTTAAACCACTGACTTCAAGCGCCAAGAAAGCCAAACAAATGGCCCCCAATAAAACAAAGGCCCCTACACTCAATTCAAGTCGACGCGAATACACTTAAATCTCTCCAAACATGACGGCCGTTAAAAAGAAGTCAAAACCCAATACAGCAAGCGAGGCATACACCACGGTTTTAGTGGTCGCTCGGGCGATCCCTTCAGACGTGGGTACCAAGGCATACCCCTGATACACCGCAATCCAAGTCACTACGACTGCGAACACCACGGACTTGATCATGCCATTTGCCACATCATGCCAAAAATCAACGGACGCTTGCATATTGGCCCAAAACGATCCGGCATCAACCCCCAACCAAGAGACGCCGACTAAAGCCCCGCCGAGACAGCCCACACTGACAAAAATCAGCGACAAAATCGGCAAGCTAATGACACCCGCCCAGAATCTCGGCGCCACCACCCGTCTGAGCGGATCCACCCCGATCATTTCCAAGCTCGCCAGCTGCTCGGTCGCTTTCATCAAACCAATTTCAGCGGTCAAGGCCGACCCGGCGCGACCTGCAAACAGCAAGGCGGTGACCACCGGACCAAGCTCTCGAGTTAGAGATAGCGCAACCATCTGCCCTAGCGCTTGCTCACTGCCGTAGTCAGCCAAGATTGTGTATCCCTGAAGCCCCAAAACCATGCCGATAAAGAGGCCGCTGACGACGATGATGCTCAACGACAACACGCCGACCGCATGAATTTGACCGAGCGTCAGTCGCCAGTGCACCCCTACCTGAGAGCGTCCAAGCACTGCCTGCACGAGCATCACCGTCGCGCGACCCAACTCACTGACGCGGCGCAGGGTGCCCCGACCCAGCCGTTGTATCCACTCTGTCATACCGAACCTAAAGCCAACGAGGGCGCAGGATAATGAAAACGAACCGGCCCATCGGGATGACCGTTTAAGAATTGAGACACCAGAGGATCATCAGACGCCTGCATCATCTCGGGCGACCCTTCAAAAGCCACCTGTGCATTCGCGATCATAATCACGTGATCGGCGATCGAAAGGGTTTCCGCCAAGTCGTGAGACACCACGATTGAAGTCAAACCCAACGCTTGATTTAACTCTTTTACCAGAGTCAGCAGCACCCCCAACCCGATGGGATCCTGCCCGGCGAAGGGTTCGTCGTACATAATCATATCTGGGTCCAGCACAATCGCGCGAGCCAGTGCCACCCGTCTCTGCATGCCCCCGGATAACTCCGATGGCATCAAATCCACGGCACCGCGCAGCCCCACTGATTCGAGTTTCATCTGCACCACCAAGCGGATTAGATCCTCATCCAGCTGCGTGTGGACACGAAGCGGGAATGCGACATTCTCGAACACACTCA
>CAJXXD010000128.1 GCA_913062835.1 uncultured Gammaproteobacteria bacterium | reverse complement strand
TGATGATTTCACAACCCTACTCGAACGCTCCCCCAACAGTGAGTTTCGTGAAGACGCGACTTTGAGACTGATTTACGTGCGCAATCAGTTGGCCGAATACGAGGTCAATGTATCCCGCTACTACATCCGTCGGGGTGCCTACCTGGCAGCCGCCAATCGGGCTAGACAAGTGGTCGAAGGCTATCCATCGACTCCGGCCGTAATCGATGCCCTGATCGTGATGCATTTGGCCTATGAAGCCCTCGGACTGCCCCAAGAGTCCCAAGACGCACTGCGTGTGTTGAATGAAAACTACCCGCAGTACGTGGCCGGAGAAGACGGTAGCTATCGACTCGCACCCGGGGTCTTGTATGAAGAAGGTGAAACACTGACCAGCATTCTGACCTTTGGATTTCTCGGTAGCGCCGGCGACCTCGCGGATAGACTGGCAACATTCAGCGAGCAGCGGCGCACAGATACCAGCCGTCGCCCACAAGCCACTCTGAGGCCGGCTGAAGACGCGCCTGCCATTGATGCGCCCCGCGTGGTAGACGAAGTCTTCTTCTAAGCTTTGAATCGGTGCGCGATCGGATACCGCCGATCGCGTCCAAAGCCTCGAACAGTGACCCGCGGCCCAATGGCAGCCTGACGACGTTTGTACTCATTCACATCGACCAAACGACACATCCGACGCACATCCTCCGCAGCAAAACCATCGGCAATAATGTCCTCCGGCGACCAGTCGTCTTCGATGTAACGTTTTAACATGGTATCCAACTGGTCATAGGGAGGCAGACTGTCCGAATCTTCCTGGTCCGGCGCCAACTCAGCCGAGGGCGGCCGCACAATCACCCGCTCAGGGATTACCTCGCGATCTCGATTCACAAAGCGTGCAAGCTCATAGACGCGGGTCTTCCAAACGTCTTTCAAGACCGCAAACCCACCGGCCATGTCGCCGTATAACGTGGCATAACCCACCGCCATTTCACTTTTGTTTCCAGTCGTCAACACAAGCGCACCCGTCTTATTTGACAGCGCCATCAACAACACACCGCGACAGCGACTCTGCAAATTCTCTTCGGTGGTATCAATTGGATGACCTTCAAAAAAAGGCGCCAAACCCGTCATAAAATCATCAACCATGGACTCTATCGACACCACTGAAAACTCACACCCAAGCACATCAGCTTGTTGCTTGGCATCTTCAACACTGATGTCGGCCGTGTACCGATACGGCATCATGACCGCATGCACTCGATCCGCGCCCAGAGCATCGACCGCCACGGCAAGGGTCAATGCCGAATCGATCCCACCGGACAAGCCAAGCAAAGCACGCGAAAACCCGGTTTTCGCAAAATAATCTGAAACGCCTAACACCAACGCGCGATACAACGCCTCATCAGGCGATAAAAGCGCTGCCTGCTGAGCGCACGCGACCCGATCTGCCTGAAGCTGAAAATCCAGATTCGATTCTTCGAAAAAAGTCGCTTGACCCACACGCCCGCCAACCGCATCAATCACGAACGAACCGCCGTCAAATACCAGTTCATCCTGCGCGCCCACTAGGTTGACGTACGCAATGGGGCATCGGTTTTGAATCGCCCTGTGCTCAACATGACGAATTCGCTCATCGTGTTTGCCTTCGGCAAAGGGGGATGCATTCAGAACGAGTAAACAATCGACCGCCCCCTGGCAGCTCTCTGCTACCACTTCGGGCACCCAAACATCTTCACAGATCAAAATAGCCAAACGCCGACCTTTCACCGACACAACGACCGGCGCATGGCCTGGCTCAAAATAGCGACGCTCATCGAACACCTGATAGTTCGGCAACCCTTGCTTGTCATACCGGGCCACGTGGGCACCGTCGGTATAAATCAGCGCGCTGTTATAGAGCCGTGGTGGCCCAGCGGTCACCGCACCGAGTGGCCACGGATTGGGTTCGGTCACGGGGATCGGAAAAGGCGTACCCACCACCACAGTCAAACCCTGGGACGCTGCTTCTATTTCAGACAAGGCGTTCAGGACTTGATTAGTCATCGCAGGTCTCAATAGCAAATCTTCAGGGGGATACCCGGTCAACGCCAATTCAGGCGTCACAATGACATCCACTCCGTCGTCGCGAGCCGATTCAATAGCGGCCAATACGCGCTGAAGATTGCCCGCCACATCACCAACCTGCGCATTTATTTGCAACAGCCGGATAGAGAGATCGTCTGACATCAAAACACCTTCGGTTGGTAGGACACAGGGTCGATGATGGGGTTTCTTCCCATCATTTGATCGGCCAATAATCGCGCAGACGCGGGGGCTAACACCACCCCATTTCGAAAATGACCGGCATTGATCCACAATGCGTCGGATAAGGGGCCAATCCAGGGCAGCCCATCGGGTGAACCTGGCCTGAACCCAGCCCATTGCGCCTCGACAGGCACATTCTTTAACTGAGGGATCAAACTCACCGCAGAGGAATACAAATCCTCAAAGCCGGCTCGATCAGGCGCTCGTCTAAATCCAACATCCTCAAGCGTTGAGCCAAATACAATCCGACCATCACCGCGCGGAATCGCATAGCGCCCATCAGCCAGCACGACGCGGGATACCAAGGCACAGGGTGAGAATAAAAGCATTTGCCCCTTCATCGGCTTAATCGGACAGCTAACCGACACTGAAGCCAATAACTCAGCGGTCCAAGCGCCGGCTGAGATGACCAAACGCCCGGACTTCAAGTGCTCACCTCCCACCCAAAGCTCGGGCGACTCCACAGAGCCACGAAGCGCCGCCTGCGCGGTTTCAATCAATTCGATACGTGGGTGTTCTTGGCACAGTCGACGGAGCGCTTGCCCCAATCGAGGATTTCGCACCGAGCCAATTTTCGGCATCCACAAGGGAGCTTCAGACAAATGCACAGAGGGCTCGAGCTCAAGCGCTTCGGCATGGCTGATTTCAAACACCGCCTGCTGCAGACCCTGACCCCATGCCAAGGCCTCACACCGCTCACTCATGGCCGTCACTAGCATGCCATTTTGCAACCATTCAGGGTCTATGCCGGTTTTTGATTTCAAAAATTCGATCACGCCTGGATAGGCATGCTGTGACCAACTTGCAAGAGCCGTCACCGCGGTTGAATACCGCCAAGGGTATAAAGGCGACAAGATACCGCCGCCAGCCCAAGAAGATTCCATGGCCGCTTGCTGGCGATCAATCACTCGAACCGAGGCTCCGGCATCTGCTAACTCAAACGCCGACAATAAGCCGATTACGCCGGCGCCGACTAAGGTAATGTCTGGAATGTGGGGTGTTTGCTGCATGCCCCATAGTATGGCACGGCCCGGCCAATTTCTGAGAGCAGACTACACTCTCTCCATGCATCTCATGTCCATATTAACGGCCAGTGCAATCGGGCTGACCTTACTCACCCAGAGTGTCTCGCTATGGCACACACCGCGGCAGGGTCAAGAAACAAAACTCCTGATCGCCAGTTATCAAAGCGCGATTCGAGAAGGACTCAGTACGGCCTTGCACACTCAGAGCGTGACTGCGATACCGCTTCCATCGAGCCCATTGACCGTTTCGGTTCGAACGTTGGCAGGCGATACCATTGTGGCGTATCCCGATGGAACCTTGAGCCCCGGACAAATTCGGATCTGTGGCCCAGTGACAGACCGTGTGTTGAACCTGTCGAGCCTCGGTCGGATTCAGCAGAAACAAGAACCCACAGAATGCGAGCTACCAACACAATAAGCCACCAGCACCTCGCGTACCGTCCGTACTTAAACGCCAGTATTCACAGGGGTGAGGACTCAGCGGACGCAACTCAATCGTGCGACACAAAGGGCCACAGGCGGATACGGTGAACTGCACCCGGGCATCGTCTGTGACCTGATCTGGAAAAGTGCCGGTGTGCAGATACTCAGACCACATCGCATCCACACGATCCATCAACAGTGTTTGGTAGACCACTCGGTCGGTGCGATCCATAGAGGCGCCAATTAACTGGCCCGCAGACAATGCCATGAGCCCGACGATGACCATCACCGTCAGCCATTCAATCAAGGTGAAACCGGCTGTGCGCGCCACACGGCATGCCGCTCTGAAAGCTGCCATTCTGATCCTGTCCATGTTGCTTTTAATCGAACCCGCCGCTCTGAGAGCCCATCGACCACCCAATACTCAACCACCGAGGGCGACTGCTCAGGCGTCAATCGAGCCAACG